>NZ_JAMSHW010000080.1:0-1278 GCF_023757525.1 Pseudomonas sp. MWU13-3659
GAGCCTTCGCTGCGTAGTCTAGCGCGGTAAGCTTCGGAGCTTCCCCTGTGGTTGTAAGTAGTCGATAAAACGAAGCTACCTCATCATGTTTTGCTTTCGACCCGCTGACGCCACGTGAAAGCCCTCGAATGGAACCACAACTTGAGTGAAAGCTATCCTGTAGCTCTCGCATGAGTTTAGGCCCCCCTAAAAAATCCCTAGCGCTCAGCCGTCCATCCGCTGTTAGTGGTAACACATATGCTACTAAATGTGGGGTGGACTCATCCAGGTGTACAGCTGCACTTAGAACGTTAGCCGCTCCGTGACGGTCGCGAAGCCACGATAATGCATCTCGAAAATAGCCATTTCCTAAATCGTCGAGTCGACCACCATGGCGTTTGAAGGCCTCCGGGGAGGCCGTGATCAGATACTCAATTCCAAGTACCGCATCAATTCGACGTTTTGCGGGAAGTTTATTTTTGAATGCACCAATCAGCTGAAATGTATTTTTTGCACCAGTCACTCTGTTTAGACTTGACATTCCAGGAGCGGCATTCGGTGTTGGCTGTTCCCTGAAAGTGTGACGAGCAGACCTGGCAATTGCACCAAAACTCTTTAGTTTTTTTGCGCGAATTATTGAGTACATATATCACCCTAGCGTCGAGGGAGTATCGTAGGTGAGTCTGGGATTTCCCGTAATAGCATTGGTTTCTTTTGGCTGGTATAAGATTTCCAGTAATAGTTGTATTGTCTTCATGATTAAGTCTAGGAGAGAGGCATCTACTATAAAGACCTCGCCTTTTGGGCTATCCAGTCTTTCGGCCATTCCCCAGTCTTCTATTTCATGCATGGCCATCCAAACATTTTCGGGTATGTTCTTACGTGGAATGTAATAGTCTTCACCGCTGCGCTTTAAACTGGGAGCCCATGTGATGATTTCATGGAATTCTGATGTCAAGCTTTGAGCTGTAAATTGATTGCCGGCTTGTAACCACATTGCGCAGTTATCTTTGCTCAAGTTTTTCATTGCGAATTGCACCGTCGCTTATTATTGTTACCAATATTATGCAAAGGGAGTGCAAGGTGTTGCAATAACATAAATCATATGTGTAACCCACTACGCTTCCGTTCCGGAAGGTGGGCCAGCGTGCCGCTGGACTGCACGTCGCTTCGCTCCTTAAAAGCAACAGCCCAGGGATCGCCCTGGATGCTCGGGGATGGGGATAAAAACCTCATCCCCACCCCTTGCATAGTTTGTAAGCGCTCCATGAACCCCACCTAGCCAACGATGGGTAGTTT
>NZ_JAMSHW010000081.1:0-1164 GCF_023757525.1 Pseudomonas sp. MWU13-3659
ACCCTTGCTGTTGGCGTACTGGTACAGCAGCTCCAGGTCGCCCTTGCCGGGTTTCGGCGGTTCGGGGAAAGTGCCGGCCTTGCTGGCGGCGCCGATGTGGGCGAACTGCGCGGCGTGGGCGGTGTAGTTGGCGCTGGTGACGTGGGTAATGCCGCCGGCGTTGTAGGTGGTGGCGCTACCGCCGCCCTGGATCACCAGCTCGGTCTTGGCGGTGAGCACGATGCGGTCGGCGTTGGCGGTGATGTCGAGCTTGGCCAGCAGGTTGATGTTGTCCTTGAGGGCGCGGATGTCGATATCGCCGGAGGCCGACACCAGTTTCCAGCCCAGGCTCTGCACGAACAGGCGCATGCCCTGGCTGGCGCTGGCCAGCAGGCGCTTGCCGACGGACATGCTGGTGTGGCCGGTGCTGCTCAGCGCCAGGTGCTCGCCGGTGGTGATGTGGTTGGGGCCGGGGGTGGTCAGGGCGATGCCGGCCGGGCTCGACAGCACCAGGTGTGGCTGGGCGAATTCGGGGAATTCGTTGGCGCTCTGGTTGACCGGGCCGCTGCCGAGGATGCCCTGGTGCTGCTCGTGCAGGCGCTTGGCCACGGCGTCCTGGTCGCCGGGCTCCTGGGCCTGCATCTGCTTGGCCAGCTCCGCCAGGCTGTCCTGCTGCTCGCTGGCGGTGGCCAGGCGTTCGGCGGTCTCGGGCAGGTCCTTGTGGTGCTTGGCTTCGTTGGCCCGGGGTTCGGTGGTGATCAGCAGGCCGCCGGCCGCGCGCACGGCGCCGTGGCGGTCGGTGCGCAGTTCGAAGCCTTCGCCACGGGGGGCGCCGCCGCTCGGGCGTGGGTGCGTGAGGTAACCCAGGTTCAACGCACTGGCGCCGTGGTCGCTGCGCAGGGCGATGCTGATTTCGCTGGTGGTGTCGTCGATGCGCAGTTCGTTGTTGCGGCTGCCCTTGTATTCCTTGCTCTTGATCGTGGCCAGGGTCTTGAGGTCGGGCAGCTTGTAGTGCGGCATGTTCACGCCGTGGTACAGGCAGCCGGTCACCAGCGGCTGGTCGGGGTCACCTTCGAGGAAGCTGACCAGCACCTCCATGCCGACGCGGGGCAGTTGCAGGCTGGCGATGCCCTGCCCGGCCCAGCCGGAGGCCACGCGCATCCACACGCTGGACTTGTCATCGGA
>NZ_JAMSHW010000083.1:0-1041 GCF_023757525.1 Pseudomonas sp. MWU13-3659
GCGGCCTTCGCGGTCCCAGAAGAACTGCACCTTGATGCGGCCGTACTCGTCGCAGTAGATCTCTTCGCCGGCCGGGCCGCTGACCACGGCGCGCTGGGTGCCGAGGATGCGCGGCTTGGGGTGTTCGAGGGGCGGGCGGTAGGTGGCGTCCCAGGGGGTGGCGCTGAAGAAGTTGCGGTAGCCCTGCTGGAAGCCGTCGTACTTGGCGTCGACGTCGCTGGTGATGGCTTCTTCCAGCACCTGCGGCTGGCGGCCCTGGTGGTGCACGTCGGTGAGCAGCCAGAGGTCGTTCCAGGCGGCGTTGGGGTGCGCGCTCAGGGTCAGGAAGTGCCCGCTGGCCAGCAACGGCTGGTCGCTGCGCCCTTCGGCCAGGCGGAAGTCGCTGCGGTGGCGCTCCAGGGCGCGGGTGGCCAAGTGCTTGCCGCGGGCGCGGTCGAGGAAGCGCCCGGGGTAGTCGTAGTCTTCGAGCTCGGGCTCGGCGTGGCTGACCGACTCGCCTTCGAGCTGGATCAGCGGTTTCTTGAAGTCGTAGTCGCGGCGGGTGACGCTGCTGGTGCGGGTTTCCACGCGCAGGCCGAAGCGCTTGATCATCGGCGTGTCGGCCACCAGCCCGGCGTCCTGCTGGTAGGCCACCGGGGCCAGCTTGCGGAACACGGTCTGGTCGTCGCCGAACACCAGTTGGTGACCGTCGGCGCTGTGGCGGAAGTGGTAGTGGATGCCCTCTTCTTCGCACAGGCGCTGGACGAACTGCAGGTTGGACTCGTCGTACTGCACGCAGTACTCGCGCTCCGGGTACACGGCGCCCAGCTGGAACTGGTAGGCGTTGGCGAGGATGCCGTGCTCTTCCAGTACCTGGGCGATGATCTTCGGCACGCTCAGCTGCTGGAACATGCGCTGGTTGATGCGGTGGGCCAGGTAGGCCAATTGCGGGCGCAGGGTGACCTGGTAGCGGGTCAGGCGCTTGCCCGCCTCGCCTTGCGCGGCGCGGTAGATCAGGCCGTGCAGGCCGCGGCCGTCGTCGCCGAGCTGGAGGAACGCGGG
>NZ_JAMSHW010000084.1:0-1011 GCF_023757525.1 Pseudomonas sp. MWU13-3659
GCTGCGGCCGTCGCTGTCGTGGAGCACCACGCCTTTGTCCACGACATCGAGGCAGGTGGTGAATTCGGTGATCCAGCGGGCGCCGAGGCTGCCGTCATCCAGCTTGGCCAGCCGCGAGTTGTACACCCGCGTCCAGTTGACCGGGAACGGCCCGGACAGCGCGAAATCCTGATGGGCGAGCGTTTCGTCCCCGAGCACATGGCCGATGCTGAAGCCGGTGCAGGCACAGGGCCCGTTCTTTTCGGGCTTGGGCTGCTTGTTGGCGCGGACCTGGCTGCGTACCACCTCGGTCGGCCCTTCCGCATGAACATGCCGGGCTTGGTGAGTAACGCCGGGGCGGATGGTGACGGCCATGCCTGGGCGACGCGGGTTGGCCAACACGGTCTCGAGCAGGCGGGTCAGCAGCCAGGCGATGCTGTTTTCCATACCCGCGCTGCCCAGGGCCTGCAGGCGCTGGGGCACGACCTTGGCCAGGTCTTCGAGGGTGCGGATCAACGGGCCGAGCAGGGTGTCCAGCTCACCGCTGAAGTGGCGGGCGACGCTGTTGTAGCCGTCCTTGAGGCTGCCTTCGGTGGCATTGGCCAGGGCCGAGAGGGCCAGGCGCCAGGCGTCGGTTTCGAGGGCCGAATCGTACAGCGCCACCTGGGCCATTTGTGCGCGGGCCAGGCGGTGGCTGCTGGCGGCATCCAGCTTGCCACGAGCGGCGGCGGTAATGGTCTTGGCCAACGAGGTGAACAGCAGGCGCGCGGTCTCCGCGGCGGCGCTGAGCATGGCGGGCAACTGGGCCAGGGCCTCGCGCACGTAGTGTTCCAGGGCGCCGCGGATATTGGCGTGCAGGTGGCCGTCGATGATTTCCAGGATCACCGCGCCGATGTGCGCGCCGGGTCTGGCGGGTCAGTTGCAGCACCGGGCGCAGCACCGTGCGGGCGCGGGACAGGCCGGGCGGATAGGGGACGATGCCGATCAGGTTGATGCCCAGGCTGACCCACACTAGCGGGTCGGGGGAAGGGC
>NZ_JAMSHW010000085.1:0-1001 GCF_023757525.1 Pseudomonas sp. MWU13-3659
GGTGACAAGCAACTGGAGCTGATGGCCTCGCAGTTGGTGGGCCTGACCTCGGCGGCGATGGTGGGTGGCGACCTGCAGACTGGTATCGACATCGCCAAGGATGCGACGGCGTACAACCGCCAGTTGCACCCTGAGGAGAAGCGCCTGATCAAGGAGAAGGCGGTTGAACTGGAGCGTGAACACGGACGGCCGTACCTGTCGAGGTTCACCTGGGAGGAGTTGCTGACGCTGGCCAGCGACAGCCAGTTGGACAACAGCGCCGCGCGCAAATACGAGACACTGCTGGGTCAACTGCAACACAGCACGCAGGGTGGCAACCCACTGACGGCAAAGTTTGTCAGGGATATGGACGTCGCCAATGCGGCAGTCCGGCAGATGAGCGAGCAGGGCACGCCGCTGCACTGGAAGGATGGCTCGGTCATCACCGCGCATGGCAAGGAGGTGCGGGCGTTCCAGGCGACGGCCGAGCAGAAGGCGGACAGCCAGTTGTTTGCCAGCAATGGCAGCGGCAGCTTCGGGCCCATGAGTGGCAACCTGCAGGGCGATGTCGAGCGCTTCGGTGCGGGGACGGCGCTGAAGCGTTACGCCGAGATCGGCCTGTTCAATGGGTCAAGCGATGCGTCCGATTGGGCGATGGAGCGTATTCGGTCCGAAGCGGTTGCCGGGGTGAATAACCTCACCCTGGACCTGCTGGGAATGTTGCCGTTAGGCAGTGCGGCCAGTGTTGGTGGCAAAGCGGCTGCGGCCGTCGAAGCCAAGGTGGCGGAGCAGGTGGGGGAGGCTGTCCTGAAGGGCGGTGCGACCTACGTTGAGAGCAAAGTCATCCAGGCCAATACCACGGTACAGCTGAGCGTGGCGGTGACGCTGGCGGGCGGGAAGGTGCTGCCCAAAGGCAGTGTGGTGACGGTGGCCGACGATACGATGAAGGTCGTTTACCCGAATGGGGTGAGTGAGATAGGGTCGTATGGTAAGGCGGTGGGGCAGCCGTTGGTGTTGCCTAG
>NZ_JAMSHW010000086.1:0-970 GCF_023757525.1 Pseudomonas sp. MWU13-3659
TTCACGGGTCAGGTTGCCGGCTTCGTCGTGGAACCATTGCAGCTTGCTGGCGGCGTTGACCGCCTGGATCAGCTGGCCATTGCCGTCGTAGGCGAAACTCTCGCTCTGGCTTTGGTTGCCTAGACGCGCCGTGCGCTCGCGCAATCGGCCCATCGGGTCGAAGGTCAGCTCGATCCGGCGCTGGCCAACCTGGGTGTTCGCCAACCGGCCGCTGTATGGGTCGTACTGGTAACGGGTGACCAAGCCATCGAAGCCGGTTTCTTGCAGCAGGCGACCGACCGGGTCGTAGAGGAAGGTGGCCTTGCTGGTGTTCTCGTTTTCCAGCCCGATCAAGCGGCCGAGCTTGTCCCAGCGGTAGCGCAGGGTGTGTTCGTTGGCATCGATGCGCTCAGCGAGCATACCGGCAGCGGTATAGGACCATGTGGTGCAGCGGTCGAGCGCATCGACGTGGGCCAGCAGACGACCTTCGGCGTCGTAGTTGAAGCGTTCCTCGGTCTTGTCCGGGTGGGTGACCTTGGCCAGCTGTCCGGCCTGGTACTCGTAGGCGGTCTTGTTGTTGGCCGCATCGGTGAAGGCGGTCAACTGGCCGAAGGTGTTGTACGCCCATTGGCTGGTCTTGCCGGAGCAGTCGGTGTACTCGAGCAGTTGCCCGGCGTCGTTGTAGGCGAGTGTCTTCTCGTTGCCCAGCGCATCCTTGATTGCCTTGACCAACCCGGCCGGGGTGTAGGCGAATTCGGTGGTGTTCCCCAGCGGATCGACGCTCTCGACCAGGTTGCCGCGCTCGTCATAGTCGCGTAACCATAAGCCACCCTCGGCATCACGCAGCTTGATCGGCTGGTCGTGATCGTCGTAGGCGTAGTGCACCGTGCTGTGGTCGGCACGGATGTGCTGCAACAGGTTGCTGCGCGCATCGTAGGTGTAGCGGTCCTGGCTGCCGTCGGGGTGGACGTGGCGGATGACGTTCTTGCGC
>NZ_JAMSHW010000087.1:0-934 GCF_023757525.1 Pseudomonas sp. MWU13-3659
ACTGATTTCGCTGGTGGTGTCGTCGATGCGCAGTTCGTTGCCGCGGCTGCCCTTGTATTCCTTGCTCTTGATCGTGGCCAGGGTCTTGAGGTCGGGCAGCTTGTAGTGCGGCATGTTCACGCCGTGGTACAGGCAGCCGGTCACCAGGGGTTGGTCGGGGTCGCCTTCGAGGAAGCTGACCAGCACTTCCATGCCCACGCGGGGCAGTTGCAGACCGGCGATGCCCTGCCCGGCCCAACTGCTGGCCACGCGCATCCACACGCTGGACTTGTCGTCCGAGCGGCCTTCGCGGTCCCAGAAGAACTGCACCTTGATGCGGCCGTACTCGTCGCAGTAGATCTCTTCGCCGGCCGGCCCGCTGACCACGGCGCGCTGCTCGCCCAGCACCTTCGGTTTCGGGTGGTTCAGCGGCGGGCGGTACGGTTGCTCCCACGGGGTGACCACGAAGAAGTTGCGGTAGCCCTGCTGGAAGCCATCGAAGCGGGGGTCGATGTCGCTGGTGATGGCTTCTTCCAGCACCTGCGGCTGACGGCCCTGATGGCGTAGTTCGACCAACAGCCAGAGATCGTTCCAGCTGGCGTTGGGATGGCTGGCGAGGGTCAGGAAGTGCCCGCTGGCGAGCAGTGGCTGGTCACTGTCGCCGCTCGCCTGGCGGTAATCGCTGCGGTGGCGTTCCAGGGCGCGGTTGGCCAGGTGCTTGCCACGCGGGCGATCAAGGAAACGGCCGGGGTAGTCGTAGTCTTCCAGGGCCGGCTCGTCGTGGCTGTCGGCCTCGCCTTCGAGCTGGATCAGCGGCTTCTTGAAGTCGTAGTCGCGGCGGGTGACGCTGCTGGTGCGGGTTTCCAGGCGCAGGGCGAAGCGCTTGATCATCGGCGTGTCGGCGACCAGCCCGGAGTCGTGCTGGAACTGCACCGGGGCCAGTTTCGGGAACACC
>NZ_JAMSHW010000088.1:0-905 GCF_023757525.1 Pseudomonas sp. MWU13-3659
CTGGCGAAGTTGTAGGCCATGACGAAGGCCAGCACGTGCGCCTTCAGCGCAGCGAAGTCGGGATAGTGGAAGGCCTTGACCGTAGCCTCTTTTATCGTCCGGTTCATGCGCTCGACCTGGCCGTTGGTCCAGGGGTGGTAGGCCTTGGTCAGACGGTGCTTGATGCCGTGTTCGTGGCAGACGCGATCAAAAATGTGCCCACCGAACCTATTGGTCGCGCCGTTGCGATACCGCGGCTGCTCAGTGAACGCTACGCCGTTGTCAGTGAGGACTGTGTGGATCTTGTAAGGAAACGCCTGCACTGCCTGACGTAGAAATTCAGCGCCGTTGCGCTTGGTTGCGGAGTCGAAGAACGCAACGTAGGTGAACTTCGTAACACGATCAATGGCTACGAACAGGTGCTGCTTGCCACTCTCTAGACGTAGTTCCGAGCTATCGATGTGCAGATAGCCCATCTCTGTTTTGTCGAATTTTCCGCGTTTGGTTGCACTTTCTCTCTTGGGCGCCTGGTTGATCCCATGACGCACCAGGCAGCGGTGTAAGGCGCTACGACTCAGCTGCGGAAAGTAATCGAGGAGGTGACCCAGCATGTCGTCCAGGGGCAACATCGTGCGCTGTCGGAATTCGACCACCATTGCCTCTTCAGCGGCTGTCAGCTTGGCACTGCATGGCTTGGCAGGCCCCATCCGAGCATCCTGCGTGGTAGTTCGTGATCGCCATTTGATGACCGTCTTCACGTTCAGCCGGTAGCGGGCGGCGAGCTTTCGATTCGACTCTTTCGACGCTTGGAGCTCGGCTCGGATTCGCGGCGTCGTGCGGGCTGAGCCATGGATACGTCCTTCCAAAATGCATCCTCCTCATGAGGCGTTAAGGATGCACCATGACTCTCTGGGACTGAACACCTA
>NZ_JAMSHW010000089.1:0-901 GCF_023757525.1 Pseudomonas sp. MWU13-3659
TGCGGCTCAAGGCGATGACGTATTCAAGGACGGCAGCTCGCTGACCGTCGGCATCACTGATGCCACCGTCACCGGCAAGACCTTCGAAAACCTGGAGCTCGGCGGTTCCGCCACCGTGCAGATCACCGACACCGTCAGCGAAGTCGTCGCGACCCTGACCGCCGACAAGACCACTGTCAGCGAAGGCGGCCAAATCACTTACACCGTCACCCTGACCAACGCCCAGGGCCTGTCGGTCACCGGCCATAACGGCCTGACCTTCACCCTGAGCGATGGCACCAAGGTCACCGTGCCTGCGGGCAGCGCCACTGGCACCTTCACCATCAATGCGCCGGACGACGTGTTCGTCGGCGGCCAGCCTTCGATTGTCAACAAACTGGAGTCGGTTACCGGCGCGGACAACTTCGAGAAGTTGACCCTCGGTGACAACACTGTCACCACCACCGTCACCGACGAGCCAGGCACCGGCACCCCGGGCACCGGCAACGAAGGCGACAAAGTCGCCGTCACCATCGTCGGCAACGGCGATGTTAACGAGGCCCAGCAGCCTTCGTTCACCGTCAAGGTCAGCCAGAAACTCGACCAGGACCTGACCGTCACCCTGTCCAACGGCGACAAGGTCACTATTCCGGCTGGTCAGACCCAGGTCGAGTACAAAGCGCCGGCGCAAGGTGAAGACGTCTTCAAGGATGCAGGTCCGCTGACCATCGGCATCACTGACGCCGCAGTCGCTGGCAAGACCTTCGAGAACCTGGAACTGGGTGGCTCGGCCACCGTGCAGATCACTGACACCACCAGCGAAGTCGTCGCGACCCTGACCGCCGACAAGACCACGGTTTCAGAAGGCGGCCAAGTCACCTACACCGTGACCCTGACCAATGCCCAGGGCCTGTCGGTCACT
>NZ_JAMSHW010000009.1:0-229522 GCF_023757525.1 Pseudomonas sp. MWU13-3659
ATCAGCGTCACCATCGCCAATGGATATGCTCCAAAAATTCCAAACCCACACTCTAACAAGCCGAAGCCGAAGCCGATCCCCTCAGCGCAAATCCACCGTCAACGCCACCAACCGAACCACCACCGGCCGCACCACCAGCACACAGACAAACGCCACCGGCATCGCCAACTGATAAGCCTTGAGCACACTCCCCAGATAATCGCCACCAACCCCGCCATTGGCCGCCGTGATCACAAAGCACATCAGCATCGCCATGATCGCCGACATGTAGAAGGCGAAGACGTAGGGCATGGCCCCCGGCCGCAGCTTGCGCCGGCTACGTGGTGCAGACAGTTCGTTCATGGAAACCCCGTTCGCTTGAGTGGAGGCGCAGGTTAGCAATGGCCACCCGGCCCGCTGTAGACCTCGTTCGATGAGTTCTTTATAAATAAAATCTTACGAATGCTCAGGAAAATGCGATGGACCTGCTCAACGCTATCCGTAGCTTCATCAAGGTGGTCGAGGCCGGCAGCATCGCAGGCGGTGCTCGTGCGCTTGGGATCAGCCCGGCGGCGGTCAGCCAGACGCTGGCCCGGCTCGAGGCGCACCTGCAGGTCCGCCTGCTGTCGCGCACCACTCGCAGCATGGCCTTGACCGCCGCTGGCAGCCTCTACTATGAGCGCGTCCGTGAGATCGATCGCGACCTCGCAAGGGCCGAACAGGCATTGAGCACGCCCGATAGCGAGCCCCAGGGGCGCCTGTGCATCGCATCGACCTCGGCTTTCGGCCGGCACATATTGGCGCCGATGATTCCGGCCTTTGCCGCACGCTATCCGCAGCTTTCAATAGAGTTGGTAACGACTGATCGCAAGGTCAACCACGCCCGCGAGGATATCGATGTCAGCCTGCGCATCACGCCGCAGTTGGAGGACAATCTGCTGGCCCGGCACATTGCGCGGATTCCCTTCATCTGCTGCGCATCACCCGGCTACCTGGCCAGCGCCGGCTGGCCGGACAGCCCAGAGGCCCTGCGCGATCATCGATGCCTGGTGTTCCGCTACCCGGTGGACGGGCGCTTCCTGCCCTGGGGCTTTGTGCGCGATGGGTTGCGCTTTGAAGCGCCCTTCGGCCCGGTGCTGATCAGCGACGACATCGATGCCTTGACCCAGATGGCCTTGAACGATGGCGGTATCACCCGCCTGGCCGAGTTCATCGTTCGCCCGCACCTGGAGGCTGGCCGGCTGGTGCCGTTGTTCGAGTTCAGTGCTCACGGCCAGCAGGCCTATGCCCAGACCGAACCCATGGAGGTGTACCTGTGCCTGGCCGATCGCTTCGCGATGACTACCAAGGTCCGGGCGTTCATGACGTATCTGGAAGAACAGCTCGGCGATACCTGGCGCGTGCAGGCATGAAAAAACCGCCCGAAGGCGGTTTTTTCATGCAGCGCGAGCGAATCAGAAGCGGTAGGTGAGGGAAGCACCGAGGCCGTGAGCGCTGTTTTCGTACTTGGCCTGGTAAGTACCCTTGGTCGGGCTTGCCAGGTTGACCTTGGTGTCTTCTTCCCACAGGTAGGAGTAAGCCACGTCGATGGTCATGTCGTCGTTCGGGCTCCAACCGGCACCCAGGCTGAAGATCTTGCGATCGCCAGTGGGGATGCGTGGCGAGCGGTCGTGGTTGTTGGTCGGCGACTGGTCGACGGAGAAGCCAGTGCGCAGGGTCCACTCCTTGTTCACCTTGTACGAGGCACCAACGGCGCCAGCCCAGGTGTCATGCCAGTTCTGCTCTTCGCTGATGGTGCCGAACTGCGCGCGCAGCGCTGCCGGAACATCGTTGTTCACCGTGATGTCCTTCAGGCGGCTCCAGCGCGTCCAGGTGGTGCCTGCGTACAGGGTCCACTGGTCGTCGAGCTCGTGGGTGACCGAGAAGTCCACCGACTCAGGGGTCTTGATCTTCAGGTCGGCATCGAACTTGCTGCCGCTGTAGGGACCGATGAGCGCGTTGTTGATCTTGGTCTTGCCTTCGAGCTTGTAGTCCACCATCGAGTGGTAGGTCAGGCCGAGGCGGGTGTGATCGGTGGCCTGTACCAGGATACCGATGTTGTAGCCGACCGCGGTGTCGTCGCCCTTGATCTTCACTTCACCATCGTTGCGACCCGGGGTGAACGGGTTGATGGTGTTCGAGCCCAGCTCGCCCTTGATGCGGTTGATGGTCGGACCGAAGCCGATCGAAACCTTGTCGTTGAAGGCGTAGCTGACGGTGGGCTGGAAGGTGACCACTTCTACGTGGCTCTTCTTGCCCCAGTAACGTGCGGCGTCTCCACTGCCATAGTCGGTCACCAGGCCGAACGGAACGTACACACCGAAGCCGACGCTCCAGTTGTTGTCCAGCGGCTTGACGTAGTAGCCCATTGGCACACCGACGAACGGCACCATGTCACCATCGGTTTCCCCCCCGAGGTTGCTTCCACGGCCCGAAATATCGGATTTGGCGATGACGGCTGCGCCACCCACGGTAATTTGCTCGCGCTTCAGGCGCGACATGCCCGCCGGGTTTCCAAAGACCGTGCTGGCATCTTCGGCAGATGAAGAACGACCCGCGAAACCTGTCCCCATGCCGCTGACACTTTGTTCGTTCAGCGCGAAACCGCTGGCGAGCAAGTGGCTGGAAGCGAGGGCAACGGCAATACCGAGGGAGGTTTTGAGCATTGCTTTTTTCATTATTAGAAACTCCTTGGGATCTCCGGGGCGAAAAGCTACCAACAAATCTCGCTCCACGCTATAGCCTGTAACACAGGAGATAGAGCGGTTTTGTAGGACAATCCGACCAAAATTCCTTTTTTTCCGGTCTTCCAGGGAGATGGCGCTCAGGAAGTCTGGGCCAGCATCGGGGTGATGCAGTGGTGCCAGGCGAGGGTGAAATCGCGTAGCCGCCCTTGAGGGTTGAAGGTCTGTCGCCAGATTCTCGCCAATCCCAGCACGTCGTCGGCGGGTGGCAAGGGGGAGGCCTGTTCTTCGATCAGCATCCAGGCGATAGCCGTGGCGTAGCGCAGGTTGACGGTCAGTTCCAGGTGCGGGCCGCCGAGGAAGGCATGCTGGCTTGCCAGGCCTCGGACCAGGCTGGCGAGCTCGGGGTCGCGGGCGAGAAAGTCGTCCCACACCGATTGATGGCGTTGTTCACCGATGCGGTACAGGCCATGGCCACGGCGATCATGCAGTGCCGAGCCCAGCGCCGATTGGCTTGCGGCAACGCCCAGTAACAAAGCTTCGGCGCTTTCAGAGTGGCGGTTCAGGTAGATCAGGGTTGGCCGGATCACATACCGGCTCAACTCGGTCGCAGCGATGCCCATGATGCCCTCGCCCAGGATGCCCTTGTTATGGAAAGGGCCGACGGGCGCTGGAGCTTGGCAGCTGGTGAGTGGTCAGGCCCGCCGGAAGCGACCGCAGCCGCTCGAGTTGAAGTGTAGTGTGATAATCGTGGTGTAAAGGGCTGTTTTTAAATCGATTGCTGCCTGAGGGTGCGGGGCATATGCCCGCAGGCAATTAAGCCGGGGCCCTTCAGGCAGTTTGGCGGGGCATGCATTCATGGTGTGAATCTGCCGCCATTCGTTCATGCGGTCAGCGATTGGCGGGTGCGCTCGATCACGGCCTGGAGCGGTTCAGCACGGGTGTACTGGTCCGGGTAGAGGCGCTCGGAGTGGCAGGCGATGCCATGTTCGTCGACCAGGGTGAAGCTGAAGCTGCCCTTGCGTGGGGCAACGATAAGGCACTTCAGTGGAGCGAAGGCTTTGGAAAGGGTGCCGAAGGCAACCTGGATCTGTTGATGGTTACTCATATTGTTGGATGTTCCTGCGTAAGACACGGCTTTTGATCCGTGCACAATAGAAACGTTCCAGTGACATCTTTATTAAGGAGATGCAGAACCTGACTGGAACAGGGCAGCCAGAGGGGCGCATGCAATAGGTGGCGCTGGGCTGACTGGTAGGTACGACAGAAGGCAGGCAGCACACCGGGGCCAGGGTTCGAGGCGCCGGGGAAGATCCTGATCAATCTGAAACGTGATTCGTGCTTGAGCAGCGTGAGCCGCCGAGTGAATCATCGAATGGGCCGGTCCCGATGGGGCAGCGCTGGGCTGCAAGGACTGAGTGGCCAGAATTGACTTTCAGCTGGGTACTAACAGGGCGCAACCCTACACGAATGATTCAGGGGTTGCAAGTTTTTGATGTTTATTGCGCGAAGCCGACCATTATGTCGCTTCCCGAGGCGGCTGTGAAGAGGGGTGAATACCCCGGCAATCCCTCGGATGTACCGATTTCGTGCATGGGCGTGCCGTTTGATGGTGCACTTGTACACATTCGGGCGAGCACTTGTAACCCCCTTGCAACAGGTTGTGGATGGCTCGCCAATGCCTTGACTGGGGGCTTAAGTCAATGAAAAAAAACACTAATTTTTGCTGGTGAAAAAATCGACAGTTTGACTGAAAGCCCCATTTCACAGGGGTTTGCGGGCTGTGTAGAGTGGTTGTCCACCGAGTTATCCACAGCTTCTGTGGATTGTCCCGTGCGCTTGCTCTAGGACGGGCGTGCCAGCAGTTTCATGAACTGTCCGACAATCGGGTTCCATGCTGGAAGTCACACGTGGGTAGCTGTGAAACGTCAAGAAAAAAACATTGAATATTTTTGTGCGTGGCCAAAAGTCGAACACGTCACGATCGTGAAAAAGGAGTAGAGTGGCGCGCCTCTCGAGTCACCATCGCTGTCGGTCATGAAGCTTCGCGGTAAACACCTCGCCAGTCCTGTTGCATTGCCTGTGCTGCCATCCCCAAGACGTTTTTCCCTGAAAGTGGCCCTGTGGCTGCTCGACAACCCGCGCCTAGGTGACAAACCCAGCGTCAAGCACCTGGCTGGGCGCATGCTCAAGCAGCCGGCGCGCCAGGGCGTGGTGGTGGCCCAGAGCCGTCTGGGCCAGATGCTTTGCCATGACTGCGACAACGCCCGGGACCGGCGTATCGGCCATGACCTGTTGCGCCAGGCCGCGCGTGCCGGTGACCGCCGAGCGCAACTGGAATACGGCCGGTTGTGCCTGGCGCAGGAACCGGAGCAGGCCCGTTACTGGCTGGAGCTGGCGGCTGGGCAGGGGTCGCAGGAAGCCCGGCGGTTGTTGCTGTAGGAGCGGATTCATCCGCGATGCGCCGCCTGGGCGGCGCTCGATTGCACTAACGCAACACCTCTGCCGGCGAGCACCTTGCGCCCCTGGCATTTCGCAATTTTGGATGGAGTCCAAGTTGCCCGGCGAGGGCGTGATGGGACCATTGGGACCGAGCGCCGGCACGCGGCGCATCGCAGATGAATCCGCTCCTACACACGGCTAGCAGGCAACCTCGTAATCGGGCTGATAAGCTGCGCAGCAATCGTCAACGTTAGATCGGGGTAAGCATGACAGTGGATCTGACCAGCATTCTGCTGGGCTTGGTGGCCGGCGCGGTACCCTGCCTGGGCTGGGTCATGCAGGTGCAGCGTGGTCAGGGCGCGCGCAGGGCCGAGCAGGCGCTGCTCGAGGAGCGCCTGAACGCCGCGCAGATGGCCCAGGCCGGGTTGCAGGCGCAACTGGAGGCCGGGCGCGATGAGATCAGCGACCTCAGTGAGGCCAACACCGTCAAGCAGACCCAGCTCGCCGCTCAGGGCCGTGAACTCGAATTGCTGCAGATCGACCGTGACAACGCCCGCGACGCCGCCCACGCCTGGAGCCTGGAGCGCGCCAACCGTGAAGCCGAACTGCGTCGCCTGGAGGCGCAGGCCGCGCGCCTGGAGGCCGAACTGCGCGAGCAGCAGGAGAGCCACCAGCAACGCCTTGAAGACCTGCAGGAGGCGCGTGACACCCTGCGTGCCCAGTTCGCCGAGATGGCGACAAAGATCTTCGACGAGCGCGAGCAGCGTTTCGCCCAGACCAGCCAGCAGCACCTGGGGCAATTGCTCGATCCGCTCAAGGAGCGCATCCAGGCCTTCGAGAAGCGCGTCGAGGAAAGCTACCAGCAGGAGGCCCGCGAGCGTTTTTCCCTGGGCAAGGAGCTCGAGCGCCTGCAGCAGCTCAACCTGCGCCTCTCCGACGAAGCCACCAACCTCACCCAGGCGCTCAAGGGCCAGAAGACCCAGGGCAACTGGGGCGAGCTGATCCTCGAACGGGTGCTGGAGCATGCTGGCCTGGAGAAGGGCCGCGAGTACCAGACCCAGGTCAGCCTCAAGAGCGCCGATGGCGAGCGCTTCCAGCCCGATGTATTGATCATGCTGCCCGGCGACAAGCAGGTGGTGGTCGACGCCAAAGTGAGCCTCACCGCCTACCAGCAATTTGTCGGCAACAACGACGAGACTGCGCTCAAGCAGCACGTGCAGTCCCTGCGCAACCATGTCAAAGGCTTGTCGAGCAAGGACTACAACCGCCTGGACGGGTTGCACAGCCTGGACTTCGTCTTGCTCTTCGTGCCGATCGAGGCGGCGTTCTCGGCGGCGCTGCAGGCCGAGCCCAACCTGTTCCAGGAAGCCTTCGACCGGCAGATCGTGATCGTCAGCCCAACCACCTTGCTGGCCACCCTGCGGGTCATCGACAGTTTGTGGAAGCAGGAACGCCAGAGCCAGAACGCCCGCGAAATCGCCGAGCGTGCGGGCTGGCTGTATGACAAGTTCGTGCTGTTCATCCAGGACCTGGACGAACTGGGCGCTCGTCTCACCCAGGTGGACAAGGCCTACGCCGCGGCGCGCAACAAGCTCTGCGAAGGGCGCGGCAACCTGGTCAGCCGCAGCGAACAACTCAAGCTGCTCGGCGCCCGCGCCAGCAAGAGCCTGCCCAGCGAACTGATCGAACGGGCGCTGGCGGACGAAGCCGTTACTGAACCAGGCTCAGATGCCGATTGAGCAGGGCGCGCAGGGCGGCCGGCTTGACCGGCTTGGCCAGGTAGTCGAGGCCGGCGGCGTGGACCATGGCGATGGTTTCGTTGCGCCCGTCGGCACTGATCACCACGCCTGGCACAGGTTCGCCCAGGCGCGCGCGTAGCCAACCCATCAAGCCGGTACCGGTCTCGCCGTCGTCCAGGTGATAGTCCACCAGGGCCAGGTGCGGGCGTAGCCCTTCGGCCAGCAGCGCTTCGCATTCAGCCTGGTTGCGCGCGGTCCACACCTGGCAACCCCAGCGCCCAAGCAGGCTGTTCATGCCGATCAGGATGCTGTCTTCGTTGTCGACACACAGCACCTGCAACCCGGCCAGGGGCTGGCCGGCCTGCTCCACGGGGGCCACGGCGACGGGCGCCGGGCTGTGGGCGATCGGCACGCTGACGCGGAACACGCTGCCCTTGCCTGGCCATGAGCGCACTTCCAGCTGATGCCCCAGTACCCGGCACAGGCCATCGGCAATCGCCAGGCCCAGGCCCAGGCCTTTCTCGGCGCGGGTCTGGTGGCTGTCCAGGCGCTTGAACTCCTGGAAGATCACCTGCAGCTTGTCGTCGGCGATACCCGGGCCGCGGTCCCACACCTCCAGCCACAAGCGCTCGCCCTGGCGCCGCACGCCGAGCAGGAGCGGGCTCTTGCCGTAGCGCAGGGCGTTGGTGAGGAAATTCTGCAGGATCCGGCGCAGCAGCTTCATGTCGCTGTCGACCCGCAGCTGGCTGCCGCGCAGGCGGAATTCCAGGCCCTTTTCGGCGGCCAGCACCTTGAACTCGGCGCCCAGGGTGTCGAACAGCTCGTTGAGGGCGAAGGGTTTGGCGTCCGGGGTGACCTTGCCGTTTTCCAGGCGCGAGATGTCCAGCAGGTCGCTGATCAGTTCTTCGGCCGAGCGCAGCGAGCTGTCCATGTGCTGCACCAGTTGCTGGGCTTCGTCGTTCATGCCCTCGGCTTGTTGCGACAGGGCCGCCGAGAACAGCCGTGCGGCATTGAGCGGTTGCATCAGGTCATGGCTGACGGCGGCGAGGAAGCGGGTCTTCGACTGACTGACCGCTTCGGCGCGGCTCTTGGCTTCGGTCAGCGCCTGGTTGAGCTGCGACAATTCGTGGGTGCGCTCGGCGACCCGCTGTTCCAGGCTTTCGTTGGAATCGCGCAGCGCTTGTTCGGCTTCACGGAACGGGGTGATGTCGGTAAAGCTCATGACGAAGCCGCCACCAGGCATCGGGTTGCCGATCAGCTCGATCACCCGGCCATTGGGGAACAGCCGCTCGGAAGAGTGGGCGCGGCCCTGGCGCATCCAGTGCAGGCGCCGGGCCACGTGGACCTGGGCCTCGCCCGGGCCGCACAGGCCGCGCTCGGCGTTGTAGCGGATGATGTCGGCGATCGGCCGACCGACGCTGATCAGGCCGTCGGGGTAGTTGAACAGCTCCAGGTAGCGGCGGTTCCACGCCACCAGGCGCAGGTTCTGGTCGACCACGCTGATGCCCTGGTTGATGTTCTCGATGGCGCCCTGCAGCAGGGCGCGGTTGAACTGCAGCACCTCGCTGGCCTCGTCGGCGATGCGTACCACGTCCTCGAGCTGCATCTCGCGGCCTTCGATGGCCGCCTTGACCACCGCGCGGGTGGAGGAGGTGCCGAGCACCCCGGCGAGCAGGCGCTCGGTGTGTTCGATCCAGTCGCCGTCGGCGTTCTGGTTGGGGTTGAAGCCCTTGCCCTGGCGGTAGGCGAAGCGGATGAAGCTCTGCCGGGCTCGCTCCTCGCCGACGAAACGCGCGGCGAGCTTGAGCAGGTCGTCTATCTGCACCGCCAGCAGCGGTTTGCTGGAGGGGCTGGCGCTGGTCTGCTGGCCGATGAAGCGGCCGGCTTGCCAGTGCTCGGAGACCCGCGTGCGCGACAGGATCGATACCCAGGCGAACAGGGTGAAGTTGCCCGCCAGCGACAGCACCACACCTTGGGTGAGGGGTGTGATCGGCAGGTTCAGCGGGTTGCCGTGCAGCCACGCCAGGCCAGGGAACAGCGACAGCGACCAGCCCAGGCTATGGGCGGTGATGGGCAGGACCAGGGTGTAGAACCACAAGAAGATGCCGGCGGCGAGGCCGGCGAACACGCCGCGGCGGTTGGCCTGCTTCCAGTACAGTGCGCCGAGCATCGCCGGGGTCAGTTGGGTGACCGCGGCGAAGGCGATCTGGCCGATGGTCGCCAGGCTCGCGGTGGAGCCCAGCAGGCGGTAGCTGACGTAGGCCAGCAGCAGGATCACCACGATGGTCACCCGGCGCACCGAGAGCATCCAGTGGCGGAACGCCTCGAACGGCCGCTCGGCGTTGTTGCGCCGCAACAGCCAGGGCAGCAGCATGTCGTTGGAGACCATGGTCGACAGCGCTACCGCCTCGACGATGACCATGCCGGTGGCCGCCGAGGCGCCGCCGATGAAGGCCAGCAGCGCCAGGCTCGGATGCGCTTCGGCCAGCGGCAGGCTGATGACGAACGAGTCGGAGATCACCGTGCCCGGCAGCAGCATCTGCCCGGCCAGGGCAATGGGCACCACGAACAGCGCGGCCAGCGCCAGGTACAGCGGGAACACCCAGCGCGCCAGGCGCATGTCCTGGGGCTCGATGTTCTCCACCACGGTGACGTGGAACTGCCGTGGCAGGCAGATGATCGCCATCATCGCCACGGCGGTCTGCACCACCATCGACGGCCAGTTGATGGTCTCCTGCCAGTAGCTTTCCA
Organism: Pseudomonas sp. MWU13-3659; assembly: GCF_023757525.1. Taxonomy (NCBI): domain Bacteria; kingdom Pseudomonadati; phylum Pseudomonadota; class Gammaproteobacteria; order Pseudomonadales; family Pseudomonadaceae; genus Pseudomonas; species Pseudomonas sp. MWU13-3659. Next base: position 9,635 of record NZ_JAMSHW010000009.1, read on the forward strand.
GGTGCACCGACTGGCGCGCCTGGGTGAACAGGTCGTCGAAGCCGTCATACAGGTTGAACACCACGAAGGCACCCACGGCGAGGAACGCCAGCAGCTTGACCAGTGACTCGAAGGCGATGGCCAGGACCATGCCCCGGTGGTGCTCGGTAACGTCCAGGCTGCGGGTACCGAAGACGATGGCGAACAGCGCCAGCACCAGCGAGATCACCAGCGCGGTGTCCTGCACCCGGCTGCCGGTGGCGTCGGCATTGGCACCGATCAGCAGGTTCACTCCCAGCACGATGCCCTTGAGCTGCAGGGCAATGTAGGGCAGCACGCCGACCAGGCAGATCAGCGCCACCACCACCGCAAGCGTCTGCGACTTGCCGTAGCGGGCGGCGATAAAGTCGGCAATGGAGGTGATGTTCTGCTGCTTGCTGATCAGCACCATCTTCTGCACCACCCAGGGTGCGAAGATCAGCAGCAGCATCGGCCCGAGATAGATGGGCAGGAACGCCCACAACTGCTCGGCGGCCTGGCCGACCGCGCCGAAGAAGGTCCAGCTGGTGCAGTACACCGCCAGCGACAGGCTGTACACCCAGGCGCGCAGGCGCGGCGGCAGCGGCGTGCTGCGGCGGTCGCCATAGAAGGCGATGGCGAACATGATGGCCATATAGGCCAGGGCGACCACGGCGATCAGCCCGCTGGACAACGACATGCAAACTCCGGAGCAAAAAATAGAACGCGGTCCCGATCAATCAGTCTGGCACGCGAGGGCGGGTTCGTCAGCGCAGACCATGGTCGCAGTGGCAGGACGTCGCAGGGGGGAGGGCATGGCACAGCCTGTAGGAGCGGGTTTACCCGCGATCACCGGCGGAGCCGGGGCCATGCTCAGTGCTGGCTGCATCGCGGGTAACCCCGCTCCTGCAATCGTCACCGCCTATTGCACCACGCTTCGTGTACCCAACCAATAGAACACCGCCGCCAGTATCACCGACCCGATCAGCAGATAGAACACCGCCCCCGGCACCAGGTACCCCAGCGCCGCCCCCACCAGCACCGGCCCCAGCGCCGCGCCAAGGTTGCCCAGGTTCTGCGCCCCGTAATAGACACCCCTCAGGTGTTCAGGCGCAATCAGGTCGATGAACATGTATTCGGCCGGAATCACGATGATCTCGCCCAAGGTGAACACCAGCATGGCGATGCACCACGCCAGCACCGAGCCGGCCAGGGAGAAGCCCAGCAAGCCCGCGACGAACATCGCCATGCCGGCCATCAGCCAGGGCATCAGACGGCGCCGATTGATGCGCCGGCCGATCAGGTACTGCAGGGCGATCACCGTCACGGCGTTGGTGGTCACCAGGTACCCGACCAGCCGTGCCGCCTCCTCGGGGCTGCTGGTGACCACCAGGTATTGCGACAGGTAGGCGGTGAACTGGCCGAACACCACGGCGCTGAGCACGCCGCCCAAGGTGAAGCACACCAGGCGCCGGTCGCGGGCCAGGCCCAATGCCACCTGGGCGAAGCCGGCGCTGGGCTGTGTTTCGGCGCGGGCCTCCAGGCCACGGGCGCCCAGGCGTTGGTACGCCAGGCACATGCCCAGGCCGATCAGCGCGGACGCCACGAACGGCAGGTGGCCGTCCACTTCGATCATGGCCACCCCAAGCATCGGGCCGACGGCATAACCGATGTTGCTCAGGGTGTACTTGATCGCGAATACCTCCGCGCGCGCTTCCACCGGCAGCAGGGCGCAGAAGCCCGCCTTGGCAGCGATGTCGACCATGGCCAGGGTCAGGTTGATCAGTACCAGGCAAAGGAAGAACAGCGCCGCCGACGGGCTGGCGATGGCGCCGGCGAAGGCCAGCGCGAAGATCAGCAGGCTGGCGATGACCAGCGTATGGTTGCGCACGGTATCGACCAGGTGCCCGCCGTACAGGCTCAGTAGCGAAGCGACGATCAGCGCGCCGCCGATCAGCAGGCCGATGCGGCCGACCGAGAGCTGGAAGTTGTCGGCCAGGTAGACCACCAGGTAGGGCAGGGTGATGGCTCGGGCGAGCGTCAAGGTGAAGGTGGTGAGCAACAGCAGGCGTACCGGCTTCGGGTAGCCTTTGAGAGCGGCAAGCATTGCGACGTCCTGGTCTGGGTGGGGCAGTCGCCAAGCATATTCCAAGGGCTATGGGGTGCGCTATATCTGCAAAATAGATAACAGATAGAGAAATTACCCGTTATATGGATATTCTCTACGGGCATAAGATAGTTCCACCTTACACAAGGCCAGGAGACATCCCATGCCATGCACCCAGACTCGCGCACCGTCGTGGCGCCCCTTCAGCCAGTTGGCCCATCCCCGCGAGGTGATCCGCCAGTTCACCCCCAACTGGTTCGCCGCGACCATGGGGACTGGCGTGCTGGCGCTGGCCCTGCATCAAGTCCAGGTGCCACTGCTCGATGCCGTGGCCGAGGGCCTGTGGTGGTCGACCATCGGCCTGTTCGTCCTGTTCTGTGTCCTGTATGGCGCACGCTGGCTGCTGTTCTTCGACGAGGCGCGGCGGATCTTCGCCCACTCCACCGTGTCGATGTTCTTCGGCACCATCCCCATGGGCCTGGCCACCATTCTCAACGGTGCGCTGGTATTCGGCCTGGCGCGGTGGGGCGAGGCCGTGGTGCCGTGGGTCGAAATGCTCTGGTGGCTGGACGTTGGCCTGGCGCTGCTGTGCGGCGTGGCCATTCCGTACCTGATGTTCACCCGCCAGGAACACAGCATCGACCAGATGACCGCGGTGTGGCTGTTGCCGGTGGTGGCGGCCGAAGTGGCCGCGGCCAGTGGCGGGCTGCTGGCGCCGCACCTGGTGGATGTGCATCGGCAGTTCCTGGTGGTGATCACCAGCTACGTGATGTGGGCGGTGTCGTTGCCGGTGGCCTTCAGCATCCTCACCATCCTCATGCTGCGCATGGCCCTGCACAAGCTGCCGCCGGCCAACATGGCGGCGTCCAGCTGGCTGGCGCTGGGGCCGATCGGCACCGGCGCGCTGGGCATGCTGGTGCTGGGGAGCGATGCACCGGCGGTGTTCGCCGCCAATGGCCTGGGCAGCCTGGGGGAAGTGGCCCGGGGCCTTGGCCTGGTGGCCGGGATCGTGCTCTGGGGCGCCGGTTTGTGGTGGCTGCTGACGGCGGTGTTGATCACCCTGCGCTACATGCGCCAGGGCATGCCGTTCAACCTGGGCTGGTGGGGCTTCACCTTCCCGCTGGGCGTGTACTGCCTGGCCACCCTGAAGCTGGCGGCCTGGCTGGGGTTGGGTTTCTTCAGCGTGTTCGGCCAGGTGCTGGTGGTGGCGCTGGCCCTGTTGTGGCTGCTGGTGGCCAGCCGCACCCTGCGCGGGGCATGGCGTGGCGAGCTGTTCGTCTCGCCTTGCATTGCCCGGCAATGACGGCGGGCGTTCACTCAGAGGTTGGGCGTGTAGCTGAAACTGCCTGAAGCTTCTGCGTCGGTGAACGGGGTGATCGGCGACTTGTGGTTCAGCATGTCATTGACCATCGAGCCCGGGAACATCTGGATGCTGTTGTTGAAGCGCTCCACTTCGCCGTTGAAGATGACGATCGCCGCACCGACGTTTTCCTGTTGTTCGGCGATTTCCCGCATGAAGTTGCCGAGCACTTCGGACGCCTTGAGGTCAGGGTAGGCTTCGACGGCAACGCGCAGGCCATTGAGCAGCGAGCGGGTGGCGCTCTCGGCGGCGACCAGCGAATTGCCGTTGGCCGCGCTCGGCAGCTCGGCGACGGCGCTGCGCAGGCGCGTGATCTCGCTCATCAGGTTGTGTTCGTAGTCCTGATAATGGCTGACGTGCGGCTGCAGGCCGTCGAGTACCTTGCTCTTCTGCCGCTCGTAGGTCAGCACATCGGCCCAGGCCCGTTGCGCGCGGTTGTGGCCACCGATGATTGCGTTGTAGTAGCTGATCACGGCCAGCAGGCCCAGAACGGCGACGGTAATGCCGATGATGACGGGTAGATCCATTGTCAGTGTTCCCTGTGAATGGCGGTTGCAGTGGGTGATTCGAAGTTGTCGTCATGTTGCTCGGCGAGCACGTGGATCACCTCCAGCAGGGTGGTCAGCGCCGGCAAGTCGATGCCAGCTTCGACAGCCTTGTAAAAGGCTCCTGGGTTGCTCAAGTCACCCGGCATCTTGAAGTCGATGAGGTTGTCATCGTCGAAGCTGAGGCAGAGCCCGGCGCCGTTGGCGGCGAATTCCAGGTTGGGGTTGCGCAGGCGCGCGGTCATGGTCAGCAGGTGCAGTACCGTGACAGGCTTGGCGAACCGGGCGCAGGCCATCGCACTCGTGCCGCTGAGGGTGAGTGTGCGGTTGAAGGCGCTCGAGGTGGTTTGATAGGTGTGGGCGAGGTCGATCTTGTCCTGTTGGTCGCTGCACACGGCGATACCTTGCACCCACGGAAAATCCACCACCAGGCTGTAGCGTCGATAGTGGTGGTAGACGGTTCGGGACCGGGTCACGGTTTCGCCCTTGCTGTTTGTCTCGGTGTAGGTCTGTTCACGGCTGTCGACGTATTCCAGGTCGATGTACTGGTAGGCGAGGGTGTGCCGAGGGCCTTTGAAGCAGCCTTTCAATGCGAGCTGTATCTGGCGGCTGTGGTTGCCTCGCGCATAATCACTGAAGGATTGCTGCAACTGGCGCAGCAGCGCTTCGGGAGGCGTGTCGATTTCCTCAAGGCCGCTGGTGATCCGGCTTGAGCGCAGGGCCAGTGCTTTGGACAGCTCGGGCAGCAGGTTGCGGCCGCGAACGATGTAGGAAAGCGTGCTGGTGACGAAAAGGATGCTTGGCCCCGCGATGATCCAGGCGCAGGTCGACGGTGTGAAACCCCAGGCTTCGGACAGCCATATCAGGATTGCCCAAGGCCCCAGATAGTTGGCCGCCAGGGCGACGATCGCCAGGACTGCGAAGGCCAGGACCGCTTGCCATTCGGCTTTGTACTCGAACTGCAGCTTGCCCTTGTAGTCAACGAAATGGCCCACGATAGTCAGGAGGTCGGTGGTGTTCTTCGCCGACTTCGTGGCTTCGGTGGCCGCGTCGATCATCGCCGCCAACCGCTTGTCTTCATTCATGGTCTTTCTGTTTCCATTTCCTGGGGGCGTCCTGCCGAGAGGCTTGCGTTGCGCCCTGCCTCTCTCATGCGCCCTGCACGGGCGGCCTTTTTCGATGCCTGGCAGTCTGCCATCGCCCTGGCGGTCTTTCCAGCGTGTCGAGTAAGGTTGCCATGACCGGGCATTCCCGTGCAGATTTGTGGCTTCGCGCGCCCGGCGTGCCTCCAATGACAAAGCCCAACCAGGTACCAAGGACGATGAGTCACCCCTCGCAATTCACCCTGCTCGGCAAGCGGCGCTTCCTGCCGTTCTTCATCACCCAGTCGCTGGGTGCCTTCAACGACAACCTGTTCAAGCAGTCGTTGATCCTGGCGATCCTCTACAAGCTGAGCCTGGAAGGCGACCGCTCGATCTGGGTCAACCTCTGCGCGCTGCTGTTCATCCTGCCGTTCTTCCTGTTCTCGGCCCTGGCCGGGCAGTTTGGCGAGAAATTCGCCAAGGACAGGTTGATCCGCGCGATCAAGCTGGCCGAGATCGTCATCATGGCCATCGGTGCGACCGGCTTCGTCACCCACCACCTGGAGCTGATGCTGGTGGCCCTGTTCGCCATGGGCACCCACTCGGCGCTGTTCGGCCCGGTCAAGTATTCGATCCTGCCCCAGGCCCTGCGTGAAGAGGAACTGGTGGGGGGCAACGGCCTGGTGGAGATGGGCACATTCCTGGCCATCCTCGCCGGCACCATCGGCGCCGGGGTGATGATGTCGTCGTCGAACTACGCCACGGTGGCCGCCATCGGCGTGGTGGGCACCGCGGTGCTCGGTTACCTGGCCAGCCGCTGGATCCCCCGCGCCGCTGCCGCCGCGCCGCAGATGAAGCTGGACTGGAACATCTTCCGCCAGTCGTGGGCCACCCTGCGCATGGGCCTGGGGCAGACCCCGGCGGTGTCGCGCTCGATCGTCGGCAACTCGTGGTTCTGGTTCGTCGGTGCCATCTACCTCACGCAGATCCCGGCCTATGCCAAGGACTGGCTGCACGGTGACGAAACCGTCGTCACCCTGGTGCTGACCTTGTTCTCGGTAGGCATCGCCATCGGCTCGCTGCTGTGCGAGCGCTTGAGTGGCCGCAAGGTGGAGATCGGCCTGGTGCCGTTCGGCTCCTTCGGCCTGACCCTGTTCGGTTTGCTCTGGTGGTGGCATTCGGGCGATGTGCCGGTCGGCGCCGTGCCCCATGACTGGCTGGCGTTGCTGGGCATGAGCCAGGCCTGGTGGATCATGCTGTCCATCGTCGGGCTGGGTATCTTCGGTGGTTTCTACATCGTGCCGCTGTATGCGCTGATCCAGGCGCGTACCCCAGAGGATCAACGGGCCCGGGTGATCGCTGCCAACAACATCCTCAACGCCCTGTTCATGGTGGTTTCGGCGATCGTCACCATCGTCTTGCTGAGCGTTGCAAAACTGAGCATCCCGCAGCTGTTCCTGGTGGTGTCGCTGCTCAACATCGCGGTGAACGCCTACATCTTCAGGATCGTGCCCGAGTTCACCATGCGCTTCCTGATCTGGCTGCTCAGCCATTCGATGTACCGGGTCGAGCACCGCGAGCTCGAGCGCATCCCCGACGAGGGCGCGGCCTTGCTGGTGTGCAACCACGTGTCGTTCGTCGATGCGCTGCTGATCGGCGGCGCCATTCGCCGGCCTGTGCGCTTTGTCATGTACTACAAGATCTACAACCTGCCGGTGCTCAACTTCGTGTTCCGTACCGCTGGTGCGATCCCCATCGCCGGGCGCGGCGAAGACGAGGCCACCTACGAGCGCGCCTTCGCTCGAATTGCCCAGTACCTGGCCGACGGCGAACTGGTGTGCATCTTCCCCGAGGGCAAGCTCAGTGCCGACGGTGAGATCGATGTGTTCAAGGGTGGGGTGAACCGCATCCTGCAGGAGACACCAGTGCCGGTGATTCCGCTGGCGTTGCAGGGGCTGTGGGGCAGTTTCTTCAGTCGCGACCCGAACAAGGGCTTCTTCAAGCGCCTGTGGTCGCGGGTGACCATCGTGGCCGGCGCCGCCATCCCGGTGGAGGCGGCGCAGCCCGAGGCGCTGCGCGAGCAGGTCAGCCTGCTGCGCGGCGATATGCGTTGAAGGGGAGGGACGTGGAGGTCAGCTGGCGCTGACCTTCAGGCCGACCAGGCCGGTGATGATCAGCGCAACGCTGGCCAGGCGCACCAAAGCCATCGATTCGCCGAACAGGATGATCCCGGCGATCACCGTGCCGACCGCGCCGACACCGGTCCAGATGGCATAGGCGGTGCCCAGCGGCAGCTCTTTCATGGCCAGGCCCAGCAGGCCGAGGCTGATGACCATGGCGCCGACTGTGAGAATGGTAGGCATGGGGCGAGTGAAGCCGTCGGTGTACTTGAGGCCGACAGCCCAGCCGACTTCGAACAGGCCGGCGAAGAACAGGATGATCCAGGACATGGTGAGTCTCCATCATTGTTAACGATGGGGCCGTCCCCGAAGCGATCACGCACTGCGTCGTGAGGTCGTCCTCACAGTGCGCACTATAGTGCACATTTGTAGGTGCGGGTGCAAGCCGGGTGGATCAACGGTGTCGCCGGCAAGCCGGCTCCTACGGGGTCAAGTAGGAGCCGGCTTGCCGGCGAAAGGGCCGATTCAGACGCCCTGGGGAATTTCCTCGCCCCCCAACGCCTCGAACAGCGCCGGCAGGAACTCGGTGAAGGTCATCATCATCAGGGTGAAGCTTGCATCGAACTGCTGCTGGGCTTCTTCGCCGCCGTCCTGCTCGGCCTGCTCCTGCAGCAGCTCCTCGAACTTCAGGCGCTTGATCACGGTCTTGTCGTCGAGCACGAACGACAGCTTGTCCTGCCAGGCCAGGGCCAGTTGCGTGACCACCTTGCCGGTGCTCAGGTGCAGCTGGATTTCTTCACCGGTCAGGTCCTGGCGCTTGCAGCGCACGATGCCGCCGTCTTCGCCGGTGTCGCGCAGTTCGCACTCGTCCAGCACATAGAAGCCTTCGGCGGCTTGCTGCGACTTGACCCAGTCGGTCATGGTCGCGGCCGGGGCCACCTTCACGGTCACCGGACGCACCGGCAGCGAACCCATGACTTCGCGCAGGGTCGACAGCAGGTCCTCGGCGCGCTTGGCGCTGGCCGAGTTGACCAGGATCAGGCCCAGGCGCGGGGCGATGGCGGCAAAGATCATCGAGCGGCGGATGAACGCGCGCGGCAGGAAGGCCTGGATGATCTCGTCCTTGATCTGGTCGCGCTCCTTCTTATAGACCTTGCGCATCTGCTCGGTCTCGATTTCCTCGACCTTCTCCTTGACCGCGTCGTTGACCACGCTGCTGGGCAGGATGCGTTCTTCTTTACGCGCGGCGATCAGCAGGAAGTCACCGCTGACGTGTACCAGGGGAGCGTCGGCGCCCTTGCCGAACGGAGCGACGAAGCCGTAGGTGGTCAGCTCCTGGCTGGCGCAGGGGCGGGCCGGCTTGCTGGCCAGGGCGGCTTCCAGCGCTTCAGGCTCGAACGGGACATCCTGGGTCAGGCGGTAGGTCAGCAGGTTCTTGAACCACATGAGGGGCAATCTCTCCTTAATGCATAAGGCGGGCATTATTCTCCGAGCGGTGATTCGAGGCCAGCCCTGTCAGAGGGCCAGCAGGCATATATAAGGAGGGAAAAGCCCGGCGCAGCTAGGTCTTTGAAAGGCCTGGCATTTTTTTTTGATTTTTTTGAAAAAAGTGCTTGCCAGGGTACAGGGTCCTCCGTAGAATGCGCGCCACACCGAGACGAAGGGTGATTAGCTCAGCCGGGAGAGCATCTGCCTTACAAGCAGAGGGTCGGCGGTTCGATCCCGTCATCACCCACCACTCGATGTATAGCGCGGCGGTAGTTCAGTCGGTTAGAATACCGGCCTGTCACGCCGGGGGTCGCGGGTTCGAGTCCCGTCCGCCGCGCCATATTCAGCTTCAAGGGCCCACTGAACACCCTGAAGCTACAGAGAAAGCGACCTTAGGGTCGCTTTTTTTGTTTCTGGCGTTGCGCCAGAATGCCCCCTGTCCGCCGCACGTGGCCAGCAGGCCCTGCGCCGGTTCTTATCGCAAGCAAGAGACCGACCATGCAGGATGCCAGCCTCTCTACGCCTTCTACACAATCCACCCCGCTCCTGGGCATCGACCTGGGGACCACCAACAGCCTGATCGCGGTCTGGCAGGATGGCGAAGCGCGCCTGATCGCCAATGCCCTGGGCGAAGTGCTGACCCCTTCGGTGGTCAGTGTCGATGACGATGGCAGCATCCTGGTCGGCCAGGCTGCCCGGGCCCGGCTGACCACCCACCCGCAGCGCACGGTGGGCGCCTTCAAGCGCTTCATGGGCAGTGACAAGCTCTACTCGCTGGGTGAGCACCTTTTCACGCCTGAAGAGCTGTCGGCCCTGGTGCTGGGCGCATTGAAGCAGGACGCCGAGGCGTACCTGGGCTGCCCGGTGAGTGAGGCGGTGATATCGGTGCCTGCCTATTTCAGCGACGAGCAGCGCAAGCGCACAGTGTTTGCCGCCGAGCTGGCCGGGCTCAAGGTGCAACGGCTGATCAACGAGCCAACCGCCGCCGCCATGGCCTATGGCCTCCACGAGCAGAAGTTCGAACGCACCCTGGTCTTCGACCTGGGTGGCGGCACCTTCGACGTCACGGTGCTCGAGTACGCCTTGCCGTTGATCGAGGTGCATGCCTCTACCGGTGACAACTACCTGGGTGGCGAGGATTTCACCGACGCGCTGCTGCAAGCTTGCCTGCACGATTGGAACCTCAAGGCCGAAAGCCTGGACCCGCAAGCCCTGGCCAGCCTGCATGATGCCATCGAGCAGCTCAAGCGCGAGGCGGGCGAGGGTAGCCGCACATTGTACTGGAGTGGTGCTGGCCAGGCCCGTGAGTGGGTGCTGGACGACCTGAAGCTGCAAGCGATCTGGGCGCCGTTGCTGGCGCGGGTGCGCACCCCCATCGAACAGGCCCTGCGCGATGCCCGGCTGAGCCCGCGCGAACTGGACAGCCTGGTGCTGGTCGGTGGCGCCACGCGGATGCCGCAGGTGCAGCAGCTGGTGGCCAAACTGTTCGGTCGCCTGCCGTACCGGCACCTGGACCCGGACACCATCGTCGCCCTGGGGGCCGCCAGCCAGGCCGCTTGCAAGGCGCGCGACGCGGCGATCGACGAGCTGATCCTGACCGATGTCTGCCCCTACACCCTGGGCATTGCCTCCTCGCGCGGCGAAGACGTCACCGGGGCTTTTTCGCCGATCATCGAGCGCAACACGGTGATTCCGACCTCGAAGGTCCAGCGCTTCTACAGCAGCCACCCCGAACAGGCGTCCATTCGCATTGCCGTGTATCAGGGCGAGCGCCCTTGGGTGCGTGACAACATCCTGGTCGACAGCTTCGTGGTGCCGTTGCAGCAGACAGGTGCGATCCAGTCGCTGGATGTACGCTTCAGCTACGACATCAACGGCCTGTTGGAAGTGGACGTGACCTTCCTCGAAAGTGGCCAGAAACACAGCCACAGCATCGACCGCAGCCCCACCGGCCTGGACGCCGAAGCGCGCCAGGTCAGCCAGGAGCGGCTGGAGCGCCTGAAGATCCACCCGCGCGACACCTTGGCCAACCGCACCCTGCTGGCCCGCCTGGAGCGGGCTTGGATGCAGAGCCTGGGCGATGAGCGCGAGCAGATCGGCAGTTGGCTGGATGCATTCAACGCGGTGTTGGCCAGGCAGCAGGCCGGTGAGATCAGCCGCGAGCGCCTGGCATTGAGCCAAGCGCTCGACGAGCTGCGCTACTGACCGTTCAAACGCCGCAAGGTGGCCTGCAGGCCACCTTCCATCGGCATGCCCTTGCCTGGCGGCGGCCCGTACCGGTTTGGCAGCTTGTTGCCGGGCAGGCCCAGCAGCACCAGCATCACGAATGGCAGCACCCGGCTGATCACCAATAACAGCAGCAGGGTCGGTACACCCCGGCCGAGGTCGCGCAAGCGGCGCAGGCTGGCGCTGATCATCAGCACCGCCACCACCGCCATCAGTGCCGGGAACTTCAGGGCCATGGCGCTGCATGGCACGGCGGCCACCAGGTGCACGGCGAAGCCAGTGCGGTTCAGGCAGCTGTTGAGCTTCCAGAATGACCAGAAGGGGGCGGGCGGCTGTTTCAGGTCGTTGCCCAGCATGCGCTCTGCCCAGGACAGCACGGCCATGCTGGCGCAGCGCAGGCCGGGGTACTGCCGGGTATCGTCCTTGATTTTCTGCAGGGCGCACAACGCCTTGGGCTTGGGTGGCGTGCAGTCGTTGAGCAGGCTGCTCAGCGCGTCCATCACATCCTTGAACGCGTGGCTGTCGATGCCCTGGCTGCGCAGAACTTCGGCTGGCGGCCTTCCGGCCTTGCCGTTCACCAGCCCGCGGCGCAGCGGCTCGAACCAGGCGCCATGCAGCGCCATGGCTTCAAGCCGGTTGCGCAGGCGCGTGCGTTGCTCTTCGCCCACCGAGCGGTCGTGGTACAGCACCGCGCAGAACAGCAGGTAGCTCAGCGGGCTCTCGTCGAGCAGGCGGCCATCTTCATTGTCCAGGCAGGCGGCCAGTTGCGCGGCGCTGGGCAGGCGTGCGCTGTCGAGGGCCTGCTGCAGGGTCTGCAGGGGCGTGGACACGGTGAGCTCTGGCAGGCTTTTGCTGCCTTCGGGGGCATCGAGCGCCTGCAGGAGCTGCGCGTGCTGCTCGGCGAAGGGGTGGTCGGCGGGGTACTGCAACTGCCTGGGCAAGGCCGGGTCGATCAGGGCCAGCCAGCGTGATTGCTGCTCCATCAGGGCGAGCATGAACAACTGCTGGCGATGCCAGGCCCACAAGGCCTCGCCGTCAGGCATCGCTGGCAACAGCACGCCGTCCTCGGCCAGGCGGCCCTGCAAAGGCAGGGCGAATGGCGTGGTGAACAGGCGGCTCATCTCGAACTGGTTGTTGAGTGCGCGCAGGGCCTGGGCCGAATAGACGCGCATGCGCCGCAGCCATTCGCGACATACCGGGCGAATGGCATCCTCGGTCAGTGCGTCGGGCAGCTCGAGCGCAGGGTCTTCGCTGGCGCAGAACTGCACCAGGGCCTGCACCACGGGCGATTGCTCGAGCCAGCGCAGGTGTTGCGCGGCCTGACGTTGGAAACCTTCCAGGATCAGTGCGTCGAGCGGGTCCTCGCCCGGTTGGCGCGACAGGATCTGGCGCAACAGGCCTGCTTCGCCGCGTTGCAGGGCCCAGGCTTGCCAGTACAGGTGGTGCAGTTCGCGGTCGTGCTGCTCGTGTAGCAACCAGGCCAGCAGCGGCAGCTCGTCGTCACCGTCCAGGCGCCAATCGACAAAGGTGCCGGCAATCCCGCCAAGCTCCAGGCGCGCGGCTTCCGCCCAGCGTGCCAAGGTCTGCGGCGTCTGCGCCGGGCTGCCCCAGGCCTGGGCCGGGTCGGCCAGGTCGGTGGGCCAGGAGGCGGGCATGTGCAGGTGGTCGAAGGCCTGGATCAACAAGGGCAGGCGCTGCGGTTGATGGCGTGCGCACAGGTCGATCAGCCACCGTTCGGCCTGGGGGTGCTGGTGTTCGCGGTACAGTCGCAGCCAGCAGTCCAGGGCTTGCTGTTCGGCGTCCAGGGCATGGGCCTGGCGTGCCAGCAGGTAAAGCAGGTCGATGTCGTTGGGTGCCTGCTGCAGGCGCTCCTGCAGTTGGCCATGGAAGGCGCGGCTGCCGATGCCCGCCTGGCTGAACTGCACCAGCAGGCGCTGCATCAGGGCAGGGTCGTCGGGGATGGCCAGGCAGGTGTGCACGTTGACGAACTGCTTGTATTCGAACAGCGGGTGCTGCTGGTAGCAGTATTCGAGGCTGCGGAAATACCACAGGCTTTCCAGCTGGGCGCTGGGCGGCCAATCGCGCATCAATGCGGTGTCGTAGGGGTCGGGCTCTTCCAGGCGGTCGAGGAAGGCTTCCACCTCATGAGGGTTTTCCAGGCGCAGCAGTTGTTGCGCCCAACCCAGGCGGTGGGCCAGCAAGCTGGCGCAGCGATGCGAAAGCGGACCGGCGTCGCGAAGGGTGGCGAGCAGGTGCCAGCTCAGGTCCTCCAGTTCGTCCAGTGGCAGTGTGTCCAGTTCGTCGATGTAGCGCTGCCAGGCGGGCGGATCGAAACGGGTAGCCGGCGCTTCGAGCAGGCTATGGAAGGCTTGCAGCGCAGGATGCACGGCGGCGTGCTCGGCCTCGGGCTCCAGGTCGTCAGGCGCTGGTGCGGCGCGTTCGCGGGCCAGGCGCTGGGCTTGCTCGTAGGCTTCGCGCAGTGCCTTGAAACCTTCCGGGTCGGTTTCGGGGTGGTGCGAGGGCAGCCGGCTGCGGTAAGCCAGGCGGATGGCATCGAGGTCCTGGGTGGGTTCGATCCCCAGGCGAATCCAGCAACTCATGACCAGCAGTCCTCTTCCAGCGTTGTGGGGCGTTGTGGCTCGGGCAGGGGCAGGTCCCAGGGCAGCTCGGCGAACAAGGCGTGGGCACCATGACGCAGGTTGAGCAGGATGCAGCGGTTCCAGTGCTCACTGCCCTGGCGCTCGAGGTTGGCAGCCAGTGTTTCATCGCTGCTGCCGTTGGCGTTCCACAGTGCCTTGCCGAACAGGTAGCCGGCCAGGTAGCTGTCCCAGCGGTTGTAGTAGTGGCGGGCGCGCAAGGCCAGGCGGTAGTGGAGGTAGAGGCTTTCCTCGCGGCTGACCAGGCCTTTCTTGACTCCGGCGCGCAGCAGGTAGCTCATGCGGCCCAGGTCCCAGGCGCGGGTGCCGCCGGGGCCGCAGTCGGGGAAGGTGCGTGCGGCGTACTGGTGGCGGATGCGTTCACGTACGGGCAGGGTTTCGAGCAGGGCCTGCCATTGACTGGGCAGGCAGCGCTGGTACTGCCAGTAGGCTTCGCTCAGTTCGGTGGCGTGGCCGTTGTCGGCCATGCTGAGCATGTCGAGCAACTGGGCGCGGGTACTGATGCCCCACCAACGTTCCAGGTCTGTCTGGTCTTCGTCTTCGAAGTAGTCGGGGGCGGTGTAGCTGGCGCCGTTCAGGGCGGCCATGGGGGCGGAGAGGGCATGTAGCCAGTGCTGGGCGGGTTCGTCCATGAGGGGTCCTGAGGTGCGGCTTTGGGCTGGCGCGGATTGTAATGCAATAGTCTTGCTGCGCGCTTGATCTCCCTGGCGCCACATCTCTCATAGCGACCCCTGAAAGGCCTGGCAAAGGTATCCGAATGCCGATCCGTCAGCGCCGAACCTCCTCCCCCCGAAGCGTCAGCACCTCGTACCCACTTTCGGTCACCGCCACGGTATGCTCCCACTGCGCCGAAAGCGTGTGATCCCGCGTGATCACCGTCCAACCATCGCGCAGCCCCCGGGTCCCGAGGCCGCCCTGGTTGATCATCGGCTCGATGGTGAACACCATCCCCGGCTGCAGTTTCATGCCCATTCCGCGATGGCCGTAATGCAGCACCTCGGGGGCCTCGTGCATCTGCGTGCCGATACCATGCCCGCAGTACTCGCGGACCACGCTGTAGCCGGCCGCTTCGGCGTGCAGCTGGATGGCATGGCCGATATCACCGAGGGTGGCGCCGGGGCGCACCTGCTCGATGCCCTTCCACAACGCGTCGTAGGTGGTATCGACCAGCCGCCGGGCCTCATCGCTGATCTGCCCGATGCAGTACATCTTCGACGAGTCGGCGATATAGCCGCCCTGTTCCAGGGTGATGTCGACGTTGACGATCGAGCCTTCGTTCAGCACCTCGCCCACCTTGGGCATGCCATGGCACACCACATGGTCCACCGAGGTGTTCAGTGCATAGGGAAAGCCGTACTGGCCCTTGCTCGCCGGGCGCGACTTGAGCGTCTCGACGATGAACGCCTCGGCGCGGTCGTTGATCTGCATCGTCGTCACGCCCGGGCGGATGAAACCGTCGAGGTGGGCGAACACCTGGGCCAGCAGTTGCCCGGCGCGGCGCATCAGCGCCAGTTGGGCGGCATCCTTGAGCATGACCTGGCTCATTGCAGCAGTTCCTTGAGATTGGCCTGTTCCTGGCGCAGCAATTGGCGCAGCAGGTCCTGGTAGGTGGCTTGCGGATGCAGCTCGGCGAGCATGCCGAGGCGGATCCAGTGTTCGGCCTGGGCGTTGATCGAGCGCGACAGCGCGGCGCTGGCCACGCGCAGGTCTTCGTGGAGGTCGTCGGAGATCTTGACGATGCCCATGGTGGTGTACCCATATATATGAAACGTATACGAATCATATCGCTTGACCAGGCCTGAACGCTACCCAATGGTGCAACAGGCCCAAGACGGTGCGACACGACGCGATCCCACGTAGGAGCCGGCGTTGCCGGCGAACACCGGCAAAGCCGGTGCCAAGCGCCACGGTGCCTGATTCGCAGGCAGGCGCTGGTCATGGCCCGGCTTTTGCTGTCGCTCATTCATCAGGCCATCAACGCCGATGGCCGACTTTCATCACGACGAAGGCGCCGTGTTGCCCTCGCTTGCCAGTGCAGGCCGGGGCAGCCGGCGCCTTTGTCGTTTCATCAGCAGGAGATCGCCGATGAGCAGCAGCGAGGTCCGCAGCGTTTGCCCCTACTGTGGCGTGGGGTGCGGCATCGTCATGAGCGTGGCCGACGGCAAGGTGGTCAAGGTCAGTGGCGACAAGCAGCACCCGAGCAATTTCGGCCGCCTGTGCACCAAGGGCCTGACCGCGCACATCCCCCTGAGCACCGGGCGCATGGCCTACGCCTGGCTGCGCCGCCAGCGCGACCAGGAGCCGGTGCGCGCCGGGCTGGACGTGGCCATCGCCGAAACCGCGTCGCGCCTGCGCGCGATCATCGACCGGCATGGGGCGGACGCCGTGGCCTTGTACGTGTCGGGGCAGATGTCGCTGGAGGCCCAGTACCTGGCCAACAAACTGGCCAAAGGGTACATCCGCACCCGTCATATCGAATCCAACTCGCGCCTCTGCATGGCCAGTGCCGGCAGTGGCTACAAGCAATCGCTGGGTGCCGATGGGCCGCCCGGCAGCTATCAGGATTTCGAGCACGCCGAGGTGTTCCTGGTGATCGGCGCAAATATGGCCGACTGCCACCCGATTCTCTTCCTGCGCTTGCTCGAGCGGGCCAAGGCCGGGGCCCGGCTGATCGTCGTCGACCCCCGGCGCACGGCCACCGCCGACAAGGCCGACCTGTTCCTGCAACTGCGCCCGGGCACCGACCTGGCGCTGCTCAATGGCCTGTTGCACCTGCTGCATGCCAACGGCCATACCGACCCCGATTTCATTGCCCATCACACCGAAGGCTGGGAGGCGCTGCCGGCCTTTCTCGCTGACTACACCCCTGAACGTGTCGCCGCCATCACCGGCCTGGCCGAGGCCGATATCCGCCAGGCCGCCACCTGGATCGGCGAGTCCGAAAACTGGATGAGCTGTTGGACCATGGGCCTGAACCAGAGCATCCACGGCACCTGGCACAGCAACGCGCTGTGCAACCTGCACCTGGCCACCGGCGCTATCTGCCGCCTGGGCAGCGGGCCGTTTTCCCTGACCGGACAGCCCAACGCCATGGGTGGGCGCGAGATGGGCTACATGGGGCCGGGCCTGCCGGGCCAGCGCTCGGCGCAGGTCGAGGCCGACCGTGCCTTTGTCGAGCGGCAGTGGCAGTTGGCGCCGGGCACGCTGCGCAGCGACGGCGGCGAGGGCACGGTGGCGTTGTTCGAGCAGATGAAGCAGGGCGAGGTAAAGGCTTGTTGGATCATCTGCAGCAACCCGGTGGCCAGCGTCGCCAACCGCCAGCAGGTGATCGACGGCCTGCGCCAGGCCGAATGGGTGATTTGCCAGGACGCCTTCCTCGACACCGAGACCAACCGCCACGCCGACATCCTCCTGCCGGCCGCGCTGTGGGCCGAAGGCGAGGGGGTGATGATCAACAGCGAGCGTAACCTCACCCTGATGCCGCGGGCGGTGGAGCCGCCCGGTGAAAGCCTGGAGGATTGGCGTCTCATTGCCCGGGTGGCCTGCGCCATGGGTTATGGACACGCCTTCGACTACCCCGATGCCGAGGCGGTGTACGAAGAGATCCGCCGTTTCTGGAACCCCGCCACCGGTTACGACCTGCGCGGTATCGGCTACCCCGAACTGCGTGAGCGCCCGCGGCAGTGGCCCTGTGCGCCGGGTCGGGAAGACGACCGCAGCCCGTTGCGCTACCTCAACGAAGGTATCAGCCAGTCGCTATTGCACGATGGGCAGGCCTTGGCCTTTCCCACGCCCAGCGGCAAGGCGCGGTTCCTGGCACGGCCCTGGCTGCCCGCCGCCGAGCAGCCGGACGAGGCGTATCCCTTCGTACTCAATACCGGGCGTGTGCAGCACCAGTGGCACACCCTGACCAAAACCGGCCAGGTGCCCAGCCTGAACAAGCTGGAGCCGGGTCCCTTTGTCGAAATCAACCCTGAGGACGCCCAGCGCCTGGGGATACGTGACCGGGACACGGTGGCGATCCGCTCGCGGCGCGGCCTGGCCCAGTTGCCCGCGCGGGTCAGTGATCGCGTGTTGCCCGGCGGTTGCTTCGCGCCGTTCCACTGGAACGACCTGTATGGCGAGCGACTGGCGATCAACGCCGTCACCTGTGACGCAGTCGACCCGACCTCCCTGCAACCGGCTTTCAAGTATTGCGCCGTGGCCCTGGAGCGGGTCGCGGGCGAGCGTATCGACGCCATCGAGCTTGTTTCGGAGCCCACCCGCATGCCCACCGCCACCGTGTCTCGCCTGCTTGGCCTGGATGTCCTGCCAGCGCCGGAGCTGGCAGAGGATGAACGCCATTACCTGCAAGGTTTCCTGTTCGGCCTGGGCCAGGCCCGTGCAGAAGGGGTTCCGCGCTTGCCGGCCGAGGCGCCCCTGGCTCCCGCCCGGCGCCTGTTCGTCGATGGTCTGCTGGCAGCTTTGTTCAGCCAACCGCCAGCGGCCAGTGAAGTCCCCAGTCATCATGTGGTGTGGGCCTCGCAGACCGGCAACAGCGAAACCTTGGCTGAGCGTTGTGCACAGCACCTGCGTGAAGCGGGGTTGCCGGTGCGCCTCAGTTGCATGGATACGCTCGGCCCGGCGCAGTTGCAGGGGGCTGCCAGTGTGCTGCTGATCGCCAGTACCTTCGGCGACGGTGACGCCCCGGATTGCGCCACGGCGTTCTGGCAGGCCCTGCAAGGGGAAGAGGGCGGGCACTGCGCCACTTTGCCCTACGCGGTATTGGCCTTGGGCGATTCCAGCTACGACCAGTTCTGTGGTTTCGGGCGCAAGCTCGACCAGCGCCTGGCCGAGCTGGGGGCTCGGCGCCTGCTGGCGCGGGTCGATTGCGAAGGGGATGCCGACGAGGCCTTCAGCGGTTGGCTGGGCGCCTTGATGGAACAGTTGGGCAGTGCCAGGCCGGCACCCGCCGAGCCCAAGCCGGTAACGGGCTATGGCAAGCAGCAACCGTGGCGTGCGACGGTGCTGGAAAACCGCTTGCTCAATACCCCCGGGTCGGCCAAGGAAACCCGTCAGTTGGTGTTTGACCTGCGCGATAGTGGCTTCACCTATCAACCGGGCGACGCGCTGGGTGTGTGGCCACGCAATTGCCCGGCGCTGGTCGAGGCGTTGTTGCAACTGATGCAACTCGATGGGCAGGCCACGGTCGAGCTCAAGGGGCATGCGCCAATGCCGCTCTCGGTCGCGCTGGAACATCACCTGGATATCACCCGGGTCACCCCGCAGCAACTCGAGCGGTTCAGCCAAGGCAGCGACGACCTGCGCCGTCTGCTGCAACCTGAGCGCAAGGCCGAATTGAAGGCCTGGCTGTGGGGACGGCAACTGGCCGATGTGTTGAGCGCCTTTCCACAGCGCTTGTCGCTGACGGACTGGTTGGGCCTGCTCAAACCCTTGCAGCCACGCCTTTACTCGATCAGCTCCAGCCCCAATGCGCACCCCGACCAGGTACACCTGACCGTCTCGACCGTGCGCTACGGGGAGCGCAAAGGTGTCTGTTCAAGCTTTCTCGCCGACCGTGCCGGCGCGTTGGAGGTGGCGATCTTCCCGCAGCCGTCGAAGCACTTCCGCCTGCCCGAGGATGACGCCACGCCGATCATCATGGTTGGCCCAGGCACCGGTATCGCGCCGTTTCGCGCCTTTCTGGAGGAGCGCGAGGTGCGCCAGGCGAGCGGGCGCAACTGGCTATTCTTCGGCGAGCAGCATGCGGCCAGCGATTTCTATTACCGCGAGCAGTTGCTGGATTGGGAGGGCAGTGGGCACTTGCGGCTGAGTACTGCGTTCTCCCGTGACCAGCCAGAGAAAATCTATGTACAGCAGCGCCTGCTGGAGCATGGCGCCGAGCTGTGGCAATGGCTGGAGGAGGGCGCCTTTATTTATGTCTGCGGCGATGCCCAGCGCATGGCCAGGGATGTGGATGCGGCGCTGCGTCAGGTGGTGGCGGTGCAGGGCGGGATGAATGCTGAGGCAGCGGCTGCCTGGGTCGAGGCGCTGGGCAAGGCTGGGCGCTATCGGCGGGATGTGTATTGAACGCCCCGTGATGGTGAGCCCTGCACCCAAGCGGTGCATGTAAACGGGCACGATCTCTGTAGGAGCGGCTTCAGCCGCGATCATCCCAGGCTCCGCGCCGCCTGCATCGCGGCTGAAGCCGCTCCTACAAGTGCATTGGCACACTCTCTGCTTTGAACATTGCACAAATGCCCCGCTGATCAACGGCGATCATCCAGGGGCCTCACACTGATGAGTACAGGCAAAGGCGCCTGGAGCTTCGGCTCCAGGCGCCTTTTTGTTTTCCGTGATCGAGGATCGGCTATGAAGGCAACAGCGAACGGCGCACCACGTGCGCGACTGGTCATCGTCGGCAACGGCATGGTCGGCCACCACTGCGTCGAGCAACTGCTCGAGCGAGGTGCCCAGGACCGTTTCGAGCTGCATGTGTTCGGCGAGGAACGCCAGCGCGCCTACGACCGGGTGCACCTGTCCGAGTACTTCACCGGTAGCTGTGCCGAGACCTTGGCCCTGTGCGAGCAGGACTTCTACACGCGCCATGGGGTGCACCTGCACCTGGGCGAAGCGGTGCTGGAGATCGACCGCGAGCGCTGCGAGGTGGTCACTGGCGAAGGCCGCTACGGCTATGACCAACTCATCCTGGCCACCGGCTCCTATCCCTTCGTGCCGCCGATCGAAGGTTCCAGCGGCAATGCCCGGCTGGTCTACCGCACGCTCGATGACCTCGACGCCATCCGCAATGCGGCCGCCGACGCCCGCCGTGGCGTGGTGGTGGGCGGCGGCCTGCTGGGCCTGGAAGCCGCCAACGCGCTCAAGTCGCTGGGCCTGGAAGCGCATGTGGTGGAGTTCGCCCCACGGCTGATGCCGGTGCAACTCGACGCTGAAGGCGGCGCGGCCCTCAAGGCACAGATCGAAGCCCTCGGCGTGGGCGTGCACCTGTCCCGCGCCACCCAGTCGGTCGGCGCGGGCGAAGACTATCGCTACCGCATGCAGTTCGACGGTGGCGAGTACCTGGAGACCGACCTGATCGTGTTCTCCGCCGGTATCCGCCCCCAGGACGCCCTGGGCCGTGCCTGTGGCCTGGACATCGCCGCGCGCGGTGGGGTGGTGATCGACAACGCGTGCCGCAGCAGTGACCCGCGGATTTTCGCCATTGGTGAATGCGCTTCGTGGAACGGCAGTGTGTTCGGCCTGGTCGCGCCGGGCTATGCCATGGCGCGCAACCTCGCGGCGCTGTTGGTCGGCGACACGGCGGGTGCGTTCACCGGCGCCGACATGTCGACCAAGCTCAAGCTGCTGGGCGTCGATGTCGGCTCCATCGGCGACGCCCACGGCGCCACGCCGGGTTCGCGCAGCTACCGCTTCATCGACGAGGCCAACGCGGCCTACCGCCGCCTGGTGGTGGATGCCAGCGGCAAGCACGTGCTCGGCGCGGTGCTGGTCGGCGACAACAGCTACTACGACACCCTGCTGCAATACGCCCAGAACGGCATCGCGCTGCCGGCCGACCCGGCCGCGCTGATCCTGCCGCAAGGCGGCGCACCGGCCCTTGGCGCCGATGCGCTGCCCGACAGCGCGACCATCTGCTCCTGCCACAACGTCAGCAAGGGCGCGGTGTGCGCGGCCATCGACAGCGGCTGTGGCGACCTTGCCGCCTTGAAGGGCTGCACCAAGGCGGCCACCGGCTGCGGGGGCTGCGCGGCGCTGCTCAAGCAGGTGTTCGAACACGCGCTCACCGCCCGTGGCGTGACCGTGGACAAAAGCCTGTGCGAACACTTCGCCTACACCCGCCAGGAGCTCTACGCCCTGGTGCGGGTCGAGGGCATCCGCAGCTTCGACGACTTGCTGGTGCGCCATGGTCGCGGCCATGTCGGCTGCGACATCTGCAAGCCGACGGTGGGCTCGATCCTCGCCTCGTGCTGGAACCAGCCGATCATGGACCCCTCGCTGGTGCCCCTGCAGGACACCAACGACACCTTCATGGCCAACATGCAGAAGAACGGCACCTACTCGGTGGTGCCGCGCATTCCCGGTGGCGAGATCACCCCGGACAAGCTGATCGTGATCGGCCAGGTGGCGAAGAAATACGACCTCTACACCAAGATCACCGGTGGCCAGCGCATCGACCTGTTCGGCGCCCAGTTGCACGAGCTGCCGCTGATCTGGGGCGAGTTGATCGAGGCCGGTTTCGAGACCGGGCACGCCTACGGCAAGTCGACGCGCACGGTGAAGTCCTGCGTGGGCAGCACCTGGTGCCGCTATGGTGTGCAGGACAGCGTGGCCATGGCCTTGCGCCTGGAGGACCGCTACAAGGGCCTGCGCTCGCCGCACAAGCTCAAGTTCGCAGTGTCGGGCTGCACCCGCGAGTGCGCCGAGGCGCAGAGCAAGGATATCGGCGTGATCGCCACCGACAAGGGCTGGAACCTTTACGTCTGTGGTAATGGCGGCATGCGCCCGCGCCATGCCGAACTGTTCGCCACCGACCTGGACGACGAAACCCTGGTGCGCCTGATTGACCGGGTGCTGATGTTCTACATCCGCACCGCCGACAAGCTGCAGCGCACCTCGGTGTGGCGCGAAAGCCTGGAGGGCGGGCTGGATTACCTCAAGGCGGTGATCCTCGACGACAGCCTGGGCCTTGGCCACGAGCTGGAGGCGCAGATGCAACAGGTGGTCGACCGCTACGAATGCGAATGGGCCAACGCCCTGAAAGACCCCGAGAAGCTCAAGCGCTTCCGCACCTTCGTCAACGACCAGCGCCCTGACCCCGATGTGCATTTCGTTCGCGAGCGCGAACAGCGCCGGCCCACCGCGCCGCTGCACCTGATCCCCACCATCACCGAGGAGGCTGTCTGATGAACCGTTCCAATGTTGCCGAGACACAACCGTTGCATTGGCAGGCGGTGTGCCAGGTCCGGGACCTGGTGGCCGATTCGGGCGTGGTGGCCTGGTTCGACGGGGAACAGGTGGCGCTGTTCTACCTGCCGGGACGCGAGCAGGTGCTGTATGCCGTCGACAACCGCGATCCGCGGTCGGGGGCCAATGTCATCGGCCGCGGGTTGGTCGGCAGCCTGGGCGGCGAGCTGGTGGTGGCGGCGCCGTTGTACAAGCAGCATTTCAGCTTGCAGGACGGGCGTTGCCTGGAGGATCCGGCGCAGCGACTGCGGGTGTGGCCAGTGCGGGTGACCGGGGAGCAAGTAGAGATCGCCCAGCACTGACTTAGCACGAACTTTGTAGGAGCGGCTTCAGCCGCGATCACCCGCAAAGCGGGTGCCAGGCACCGCGTCGTCTGCATCGCGGCTGAAGCCGCTCCTACACGCGGTCTCCTGTAGGAGCCGGCTTGCCGGCGAAAGGGCCGGAACATACACCCTTGGCCCCGCGCATTCCCACACCCACCTCAGGGTTTCCCCCATGGCCGAACCACCCCCGCCTTAGTATCATTTCGCCCTCACGGAGCACCCGGGACCCCAGCGTCCCCCGCCTAGGAAGGCCCTTTCACGATGTCTGCCGCACCCGCCGATGCCGCGCTCACCACGCGCGACATCCAGATCGCCATTGCCCCCCTCGACACCCTCCTCAGCGAAGACCTCGGCGCCGCCGCCGCGTCCGTCGACCACTGGCTGCGGGAAATCAGCTACGGCCTGGTCGACCTGCAACTGCTGCGCCAGGCCGCCGAAAGCGTGCCGGTGATGACCAACGCTCTGTCCTGCATGGACGCGCTGATCGACATCCTCGAACTGGTCGAAAACCCTTCCCCCGACCCGCTGCTGTGGGTCAGCCTGGGCATCAACCTGATCGGCATCGTCCCCTACCCACCCGGCCTGTCCCGGGCCCGCACGGTGCTGCGCCCGGTATTGCAACTGACCCGCCAGACCCTGCGCCGCCGCCCCGGCGCGCGCATCGGCGCGGTGATCCTGGAAATCATCGACGGCCACCTGCATGCCAATATCCGCGGTGCCCTGGAGCACTACGTGCGCGAGGCCTTGGCCCAGTTGCCGGCCATGCTCAGCGCTGCCGCCGACACTGCGCGCCTGTTGTTCACCTCGTTGGCCAAGACCATTAGCGCCGCCGCTCGTGGCAAGCTGGATGCCGCCAGCAGCCACCGCCTGGCCCGCGCACAGATGGCCCAGGTGGCGCTGTACGACTCGGCCTTGGAGACCGACGCCTGGCGCCTGGCCTTGTCGGCCCTGGCCAACGCCACCGAAGGCAGCCTCAAGGACGGCTACAACAGCGTCGCCCGCCACTTCAGCGGTGAGCTGGACACCCTGCTCGGCCCGCTGATCCGCACCCTCGAAGACCTGGCCAAGGTCGTGCCCCAGCGCCTGCAGGCGCTGGGCAGCGCGGGTATGGAAAACAGCATCGCCTGGCTGCTGACCCGCCTGCTCGACACCGTGCTGGCCAACCCGCGCCGCCCAGGCATGGCCGTCGCCATCCGCCCCGGCGTCACTCACCAGGCCCGGCATGTCCACGCCGAAGGCCCGACCGAGGTGGTGCGCAGCCAGGTCCGCGCCAACAAGCAGCCCAAGCCGGAGAAGAACGGCCCGTGTGCCTGCACCGGCTTCAGCATCGGCCATGTGCTCGGCGACGAGACGCTATCGCACCAGGATTTCAGCCTGTCCGGGCCGTTCCCGGTCAACTGGACGCGCACCTACAACTCGCGGCTGGACAAGCTGGACGACGGCAGCCTCGGTGCCCGCTGGATCACCGAGTTCACCACCTGCCTCGATGTCGTGGACAGGGGCGTGGTGTTCCACGACAGCGACGGCCGCAGCCACGACTACCCGCTGCCCAAGGTCGGCAAGCCGCACTACGACCCGATCGAGTACCTCAGCCTGGTGCGCACCGCCGAGCAGCAACTGGTGCTGCTGCGTGGCCTGGACCGCCGCGAAACCTATGCCCGCCAGGGTGACCGCTTCTACCTGACGCACATTCAGCTGCGCCGCGGCGATGCTGCACTACGAGCACCAGTTCCAAGGTCGCCCAGTGCTGTCGGACATCAACACCTATTCCGACAACGACCCCGAAAAAGTCCACCTGCAACTGGGCACCTTGCTTGATGACCACGGGCATATCCAGGGCCTGTGGCAGGTGGTCGATGGCACGCCGCTGCGCCAGCTGTGCGGCTACCACTACGACACCCACGGCGACCTGACCGCCGCCCAGGACGAGCACGGCGCCGCCTGGCAGTACCAATACCAGCATCATTTGGTGACCCGCTACACCGACCGCACCAGGCGTGGCATCAACCTCGAATGGGACGGCAGCGGCCCGCACGCCAAGGCCATCCACGAATGGGCCGACGACGGCAGCTTCGAGACCCGCCTGGCCTGGGACCCGAACATCCGCCCGACCTACGTCACCGACGCCCACGGCCAGGAAACCTGGCACTACTACGACGCCCTGGGCTACACCTACCGCCTGATCCACCCGGACGGCCGCGAGGAATGGCTGTTCCGCGATGAACGCAAGAACGTCATCCGCCACGTCCACCCCGATGGCAGCCAGGACCGCTACACCTACGATGAACGCAGCAACCTGTTGCAGCACATCCGCGCCGACCACAGCACGGTGCATTACGCCTACGACGATCACGACCAGCCGATCAAGCTGCGTGATGCCGAGGGCGGGCTGTGGCTACGCGACTACGACGAGCGCGGCAACCTGGTCGAGAGCATCGATCCGCTGGGCCACAAGACCGAGTTCGCCTACACCCCGGCCGGGTTGGTCAAGGCGATCAAGGATGCGTTGGGCAACGAAAAGACGCTCGCCTACAACGCCGCCGGGCAGTTGCTTGAGTACACCGACTGCTCCGGCAAGACCAGCCAGTGGACGTACAACGCTTTCGGTCAGCTGACCGCCTTCACCGATGCAGCGGGTAACACGACCGCCTATGAATACCAGGCCGGACAGCTGGCCAAGATCACCCACCCGGACAAGACCGAGGAGCGTTTCAACTACGACGCCGAAGGTCGCCTGCTGGCGCATGTCGATGCCCTTGATCGCTGTACCACCTGGACCTACAACGCGGTCGGCCTGCTGAGCGAACGCGTCGACGCCAACGAGCACACCCTGCGTTATCGCTGGGACAAGCTCGGCCGCTTGATCGGGCTGGAAAACGAGAACACCAGCAAGGCCACCTTCCTCTACGACCCGGTCGGTCGGCTGCTGCAAGAAACCGGCTTCGATGGCCTGGTCACCCGTTACCAGTACGACCCGTACAGCGGTCGGTTGGCGAGCACCCTGGTTGGCCAACGCCGCATCGAGCTGACCTTCGACCCGATGGGTCGATTGAGTGAGCGCACGGCCCGCCTGGGCAACCAGAGCCAGAGCGAAACCTTTGCCTACGATGGCAACGGCCAGTTGATCCAGGCCGTCAACGCCGCCAGCAAGCTGCAATGGTTCCACGACGAAGCCGGCAACCTGACCCGCGAGCACCAGCACTACCTGGCCACCGGCACGCCGATGGTCGCAGTGTGGCAGCACGAATACGATGCGCTCAACCAACGCACCGCCACGATTCGCCCGGACGGCCACAAGGTCAGCTGGCTGACCTACGGCAGTGGCCACCTGCTCGGCATGACCCTCGATCAGCACGAGATGCTGGCCTACGAGCGCGATGACCTGCACCGCGAGGTGGTGCGGCATCAAGGCAATCAGCTGATGCAGAGCCAGGCCTGGGACCCGGTCGGGCGTTTGCAGGAACAACTGCTGGGCAGCCATGACGGCCAGTCCACCTTGCTCAAGCGTCAGTACCGCTATGACGCCGCTGGCCAGCTGACTAACATCCACGATAGCCGTCGTGGTCCGCTGGAGTACCAGTACGACCCCGTCGGTCGCCTGCTCAAGGCCACCAGCCGCTTGGGTGTGGAAACCTTCGCTTTCGACCCGGCTGGCAACCTGCTGGACCAGAAGACTCAGGAACTGAACCGCCCGCTGGAAGCCGATCCACGGCGCAACAAGCTGATGGACAACCTGCTGCGCGAGTATGCCGGGACCCATTACCGCTACGACGAGCGCGGCAACCTGATCCACCGCCTGCACAACGGTACCCACGCGCACTTCACCTGGGACTTGTTCGACCGGCTGGCCAGCTACAACGACGACAAGCTCAAAGTCGATTACAGCTACGACGCCTTGGGCCGGCGCCTGCACAAGCATTCGGTAGCGCATTTCTGGGACCGCCCGGAAGCGGGCACCGGCTGGAACCAGCTGCAACGGGCCAAGCGGCAACGCGAACTTGGCTGCGGCTTCACCCTGTTCGGCTGGGATGGCGACACCCTGGCCTGGGAGAGTTCACCGCCGCGCGACGAAGGTGATACCGGTCGCACTGTGCATTACCTGTACGAGCCAAACAGTTTTGTGCCGGTCGCCCAAGCCCTGCGCAAGAGCCCGATCCGCCTGCACAAGCAACCGGACTGGAGCCAGCGCGAGTACGACTTCGATCAGGATCCGCTGTGGCACACCGAGGTGAAGCCACAGCCGTTCGAGGCGATTGCCTGGTACCACTGCGATCACCTCGGCACGCCGATGGAACTGACCGATGAGCAGGGCCACGTCGCTTGGGCAGGGCAGTACAAGGCGTGGGGTGAAGTGAGGGAGGAGCGCTCGGACTGGGCTAAGCAGCACGGTCTGGGCAACCCGCTTCGCTTCCAGGGGCAATACCACGACCATGAGACCGGGCTGCACTACAACCGCTATCGATATTACGATCCGCTGGCTGGACGGTTTGTTTGCCCGGATCCAATTAAGTACGCGGGCGGCTACAATTTCCTCACATATGCTCCAAACCCGATAAACTGGATCGACCCTTACGGTTTAAGCGCAAGTACTGACGATTGCAAATGTGGGCCTAAAACGCCCAAAACACTAGAAACGATCGCAAACCCACCTCAAGCGCCAGTGATACCTCCGGGCTGGGAGAGTCGCCCTGGTCGAAATGGGGGTGAAATCTATTACCCACCTGGCACAGATCCCGCGAAAGGTGAGCATATCCGTGTCATGCCTCCAGGCTCTTCACCGGTGCCAGGATATGAACACGGTTACTGGAGATGGCAAAACGAACATAAGCAACCGATGAACCCTGCCTCAGGTAAACCTGGCAAGGGACAAGGTGACACGCATGTTCCGCTACCACCTGATTCATTACCACCATTCCGCCGCTAGGGATAAAGAATGAGGAAAGTTTATGTATAAGCTACCAGAAGATTTTGATTTCGAGCTATTGTCGGGCTGCTATTTGGAAACAATTTGCTTTGGCGCCCAGGTTACTATATTGAATTTTAAGCGCCCACAACATGCCCCCGGGATCAGGGCGTACACAGTGTCATTTGCTGTGGAGGGAGGTCTGGCCTTCAATATTGGAGGGCACAATGGAAATCGAGACTTTGGCGACCCCTACAGCAGCGCAGCACTGCTAAATCTAATACTGAGCGATGTGAGTAGCGTGACAGTATCGGAAATCTCAAACCTGAAGATAAATTTCGGTACGGATGGCTGCCTGACAATAATGTCATCTGATGGTGACGAATTTGAAAGTTGCACCATATATCTAAATAATGGTGAAGTCGTAGTGATTTAGTTTCGGTCAGTCAATGGAAGAATGATCCGCGCAGAACGGAGAAAGGCAATAGGGTGCAACGTATTGAGGGCGGCACCTTCCACCCTCAATACGTATAGCGTCACATCATCGAACCTTGCTGACTGGCTGTCGGAGGCCTAGGCCAAGCCATATGAGCCTCAGTGCCTCTTCCCCAGCTCCGCATCATCCATCAGCGCCTTGGTCATCGCGCTCAGGTAGTACGACGCCCAGAGCAGTTGCGGCTTTTCTTCCATGATCCCGGCGATGGTCAGGTCGCGCACGCAGCCCATCAGTTCCGAGGCTTGTTCGCGGGCGTGCTGGCAGGGGATGCCGGGTTCGATGCAGAACAGCGGAGCGGCCCGGCCTTCGCCTTGGTAGAACTTGGTTTTGCCTGCGGTGGTGTTGGGGTTGGTGTCGTCTGTGGTCATTGTTTTTCTCCCTGAAGTTGTTGGTGCCTGGGCGGGCCCTTTCGCCAGCAAGGCTGGCTCCTACAGGTGAAACGCAGCCCCGGTAGGAGCCGGCTTGCCGGCGAACAGGGTCGGGCGCGGGCTAGTGCAGCGTCTGCGGAACCTTGGGCATCTGCACCTGGATCAACGCCGATTCGACTTCATGCATCGACGCCATCATCAGGATCGTGGCCGGGGACCTGGGCTGGGCATGCACGGCCTGATGGGCCACGGTCAATGCGCACAGGGCGTACTAGGTGGCCTGGATGAGGGTGTCTTCAAGGGAATGAGGATGGGGTGGGTCGGGGACGATCTTTAACATGACGACCTCTTGCTGATGAGTGGGACCATCACCGCCTGCTGTCAAACAAGAGGGTGGCAGCTGTACATGGGTTGACAGACCGGTCAGCAAGAGCAAAACCCCGGCGCACACGAAGTGCCCCACATACAGCCGCCATATAAAGCGAAACCGTTGAAGTTGCTCTTGGAAGTTGGCCTGTCAAAGCCGGTCATTGATTCAAGCGACCCGCCGAGACTAGAGCCGCGCCAAAACGACCGCAACGGAAAAAGGGCGGCGGGAGTATGTTTGGGAAATGGACTGCAAGAAAGGGGTTAAATCTGATTTGAGAGCCTGAAATGCAATCATCGTCGGTGAGTGCTATATCCCTGTGGATTCTGCTTTACCCAACAGTGGCATGGCTCTGGCGTGATTCAGCACGCAGCCTGTAGGAGCGGCCTCGTGCCGCGAAAGGGCCGCAAAGCGGCCCCGGCGATCTTTGTTCGCCACCGAAATCCTGGGGCCGCTACGCAGCCCTTTCGCGGCACGAGGCCGCTCCTACAGGGATCACGCTTAAGGTGGTGGGGTTTGCCCGCGAAGCAGACACCCCGTTGCCGGTGTTCGCGGGCGAGCCCGCTCCTCCAGGGACCGTCGTTTTGCGGATACACTGCCGGGCATGAACCTCGACACCCGCATCAAGTACCGCCACCTGCTGTGCTTCCTGGAGATTGCCCGGCAGGGCAGCCTGGCCAGGGCCGCCGACGTGCTCGCCATCAGCCAGCCGGCAATCTCCAAGACCCTCAAGGAACTGGAAGACCTGCTCGAGGCGCGTCTGTTCGAGCGCTCACGCAATGGCGTCGCGCTGACCCCGGCCGGCACCCGCTTCATGCGCTACGCCGGCCCCAGCGTGCAGGCCCTGCGCGAGGGCGTGAGCTGCGTGCGCGGCGAGGCGCGCACGCCGTCGCAGGTGCGCATCGGCGTGCTGTCCACCGTCGAGGGGCTGTTGATGCCGGAGGTGCTCTGCCGCCTGCACCAGCGCCACGAGGCATTGGTGATCAGCGTGGTGACTGGGGTGAGCGCGCAACTGCTCGGGCAGTTGCACCTGGGCGAGCTGGAACTGGTGGTCGGGCGCATGACCGACAGCCCGCAGATCCAGGGCCTGTCGTTCGAGCACCTGTACAGCGAATCGATGGCCCTGGTGGTGCGCCCGGGCCATCCGCTGCTGGCCAGTACACCGGTGGAGCGGGCCCAGGTGGGGCGCTATCCGCTGGTGCTGCCGCCCCAGCGCACCACCATTCGCCAGCACGCCGACAGCCTGTTCGTGCAGTGCGGCATCCCGATGCCGGCGCAGCGCTTGGAAACCTTGTCTCTGGCCTTGAGCCGCCGCTACCTGCTGGGCAGCGACGCGTTGTGGGTGGCGCCGCGCGACGCGGTGCTGCTCGACCTGCGGCACCACGAGTTGGCCGAACTCGACGTGGGCGTGCGCGAGCCGGGTGGCTCGGTGGGCATCTGCCGCAACGCCGCCTTGCCGCAGAGCCTGCCGGCCCAGTGGATGTGCGAGGTACTGCGCGAGGTGGCCGGGCAGTACCGGGACGGCGATTACCCCTGAGCCGGGCGGGTGAGCAGGGCGCTGAGGCGCTTGAGGTTGTCGTCGCCCAGGCTGCCGCTGGCGGCCATCAGGCGCAGCTGGGCCTGGAGGATGGCGTAGCGCTGGCGGGCCAGTTGCAGGGTGGTGCGGGTCACCTGCTGTTCGGCATCCACCACGTCGCTGCTGATCCGCGCGCCGGCTTCGAAGGCGTGGGTGGTGATCTGCAGGTTGCTCTGGCTGGAGCGTAGTGCCTGCTGCAAGGCCTGGTACTGGCTGAGCCCGCCGGTCAGGTTGAGGTAGGCCTGGCGGGCCATGAAGTCGGCCTCGCGGCGGGCATCTTCCAGTTCATCCTCGGCGGCGCCGTGCAGGGCGCGGGCCTCGCGGGTGCGGCTCTGGGTGCCGCCACCGGCGTACAGCGGCACGCTCAGTTGCACGCCGACCACGGTCTGGGTGTACTTCTCCTCGGGCACGGTGACGTCGTAGAGGCTGCCGCCGACCGAGGCGAAACGCCCGTGGGCGGCGACCAGGTCGAGGGTCGGCAGGTGGCCGGCCTGTTGTTTTTCCACTTCCTGCTCGGCGATCAGCCGGCGCACTTCGGCGGCCTGCACCTTGAGGTTCTGCGCCCGGGCCTGTTCGGTCCAGGCCTCCATGCGCGCCGGTTGCGGGCCGGCGAAGGCCACTTGGTCATCCAGCCGCGCCAGTTCACCGGGGTCGTTGCCGATCAACCGCGCCATGGCTTGCTGTTGCAGGCGCAGGGCATTGCCGGCGGCGATCTGCTCGGCCTGGGCCAGGTCGTAGCTGGCCTGGATGCGCTGCACTTCGTTCTCGGTGCCCGAGCCTTCGCGGCGGAAGCGTTGCGCCTTGTCCAACTGCTGGCCGAGGCTGCGCACCTGCTCGCGGCTGGTGTGCAACTGATCTTCGGCCAGCAGCAGTTCGAAGTAGGTGTCGGCCACGCGCAGCATCAGGTCCTGGCGCGCCGCCAGCAGCTCGATCTCGCCGGCGGTGGCCTGGGCCTTGCCCTGGGCATGGTCGATGACGTTCTGCCAGCGCAGCAGCGGCTGCACCAGCACCAGCGCGTAGGCGTTGGAGTTGTCCTTGTCGCGCCGCGCGCCGCCGCTGTGTTCGCGGTCCACCCAGGCCGCGCCGCTTTCCAGCGACAGGTGCGGCAACAGCGTGGCCAGCCCCTGGGGGGCTTTCTCTGCCGCGGCCTGCTGGCGTTGCTGGGCGGCGGCGTAGGCCATGTCGTGGTCCACGGCCTTGAGGTAGGTCTGGTACAGGTCGCTGGCCTGGCCAGGGTTGGCGCAGAGCGCCAGCAGCGCCAACGCGGCTACGCGGATTCGGGGGCGGTGTCCGGGCATGTCGCAGATTCCTTTGCGGGTTGAGGCTTGGGGGTCCTGGGGTTGCGCATCATCAGCACCATGGGCACGCCGACCAGCATGACCGCGCCGAGCAGGCCGAAGAGCATGCTGAAGCCGAGCATCTGCGCCTGGTCGCGGGCTTCGAGGAAGGCCAGCAGGGTGTTGGCCTGGCCGGGGTCGAGCAGGTCGGTGGACAGGCGCCTGGGGTCGAGGTTGGCGATTTCCCAGCCGCCGGCGAGCAGGCGGGTTTCGTCGACGTGCTCGGACAACTGCCGGTAGCGCGACCAGGAGAAGCGCGTGAGCAGGGTGGCGGCGATGGCGATGCCGACGCTGCCGCCGAGCTGGCGCATCAGGTTGAGCACGCCGGAGCCGACCGAGATCAGCCCTTGCGGCAATTGGCGCATGGCCAGGTTGGTCAGCGGCACGAAGATCATGCCCAGGCCGAAGCCGCGGATGACCAGCGGCCAGAACAGCGTGTCCGGGTTGCTTTGCAGGGTGAACTGGGTGTGCAGGTACATGGCGTAGCCGTAGATCAAGATGCCCAGGCAGATGAACACTCGCTCGTCGATACGGTTCTCCTGGGACAGCTTGCCGATCACCAGGGTGCTGACAGCGCTGGCCAGGGCACCGGGGAAGATCACCAGGCCACTTTGGTAGGCGCTCTGCTCAAGCAAGGTCTGCAACAACAGCGGCACCATGAACAGGGTGCTGTACAGGCCGAAGCCCACACAGAACGCGCAGATCGAGCCGAGCAGGAACTCGCGGTTGGCGAACAGCGACAGGTTGACGATCGGGTTGGCGACCCGCCGCTCCCAATAGCAGAACCCAACCAGGCCTAGCGCCGACAGCACCAGGCACAGCACGGTGAGGTCCGACTCCAGCCAGTCCCAGTGCTCGCCGCGTTCCAGCAGGATCTGCAGGCTGCCCACCCCGAGGGCGAGCAGGATGAAGCCGAGATAGTCGATGCTCTGCGGGCGCTGCTCATGGCGTGAGTCGTCCACGCACAGCCAGGCCAGCAGCAGGGCCAGCGCGCCGATCGGCAGGTTGATCAGGAAGATCCAGTGCCAGGAGAACGCATCTATCAGGTAGCCGCCCACTGACGGGCCCAGGGTCGGCCCCATCATCACCCCGACACCGTACACCGCCATGCCGGCGCTGACCTTCTCCTTGGGGAACACGTCGTAGATGATCGCCTGGGATATCCCCAGCAGGCCGCCGCCGGCCAGGCCCTGGACCACCCGGCACAGCACCATCTGCCACAGCTCCACCGACAGCGCACAGCCCAGCGAGGCGACCACGAACACGGCGGACGACACCAGGTAGTAGGCGCGCCGGCCGAACCAGGCCGACAGCCAGCCACTGGCCGGCAGGATCACCACGTTGGCGACGATGTAGCCGGTCGACACCCAGGAGATCTCGTCCACCGACGCCCCGTAGCTGCCCATCAGGCTGGGGATCGCAACGTTGACGATTGTCACGTCGAGCAGTTCCATCATCGAGATCAGGGTGACCGTCAGGGCCACCAGCCAGGGCGATTTCATAGGGTCTGGCCCTTGTCGTCACGGGTGTCGACCTCGACGAACACGCTCATGCCCTGGCTGATGGCATCCTTCATCCCAGCGGGCAGCCCCTTGAACT
Source organism: Pseudomonas sp. MWU13-3659 (assembly GCF_023757525.1). Lineage (NCBI taxonomy): Bacteria > Pseudomonadati > Pseudomonadota > Gammaproteobacteria > Pseudomonadales > Pseudomonadaceae > Pseudomonas > Pseudomonas sp. MWU13-3659. The sequence goes on from NZ_JAMSHW010000009.1 coordinate 43,150, forward strand.
CGATGCGCGTCTGCACCCGCTGCACCACCTTGGTGAAGTTGCCCGTGGCGTTCTCCTGGGGCAGCAACGAGAAGCGCGCGCCGGTGGCCGGCACCAGGCTGTGCACCACGCCTTCGAAGGTCTGGCCGGGGAAGGCATCGACGCTGATCCGCGCCGGCTGGCCGACCCGCACGCGGCCGATCTGGGTCTCCTTGAAGTTGGCCACCACCCAGACGTGCTCGGTGCTCACCAGGCTCAGCAGTTTCTGCCCGGCCACCACGAATTGCCCGGGCTGGACGTCCTTGTGCACGATGAAGCCGGCACGCGGCGAGGTTTGCCGGGTGTCCTGCAGGTTGATGCGTGCCAGGGCCAGCTCGGACTCGGCGGCCTTGATCCGGTACTCCTCTACCTTGAGCGCCGCCTGGTTGGCCAGGGTGCCCTCGCGGGCGGCGTTGGAGTTGTCGCGCGCGCCCTGCAACTGGTGGTTCAGGGCGCTGTAGCGGGCGCGCGCGGCTTCCAGGTCCTGGGTGCTCACCACTCCCTGCTCGGCCAGGCGCTGGGTGCGCCGGTAGTCGCTGGCGGCCTGTTCGACGTTGGCCACCAGCTGGCCGATCATGGCCTTGGCGGCCTGGCTGCGGGCGACGGCGCCGCGCACCTGGCTGTCCACCAGCCCGGGCATGCCGCCCTGGCCGGTCGCCACCAGGGCGCCCAGGTAGTTGGCCTCGGCCCGTTCGACCCGCTGGTGGTACTCGTCCTCGCGCACCTGGAACAGCAGGTCGCCTTTGCCCACCTGGGTGTTCTCGCGCACCGGCACCTGGACCACCACACCGCTCAGCTTGGCGCGGATCGGGATGATGATCCCTTCCACTTCGGCGTTGTCGGTGCTGACGTACTGCCGCGCATACTGCCAGCGCTGCCAGCCCAGCAGCGCCAGGCCCGCGAGCACCGCCGCGCAGACCGCCAACTTGGCATGCTTGCCTTTCAACATGTCATACACCCTCGTTCGTGTAAGGGGACAGGGGCCCTTGCCCGCCACATCGACGGGCAGGGGCGTGGGGTTACACGGTGGCGGCGACGCTCGCCTGGCGGGCCTTGTGCGCCGCGCGCTGGTCGAGCTGTTCGAGCACGCCCTGCCACAGCAGCGTGCGGGCGACCAGGGCGTCGCGCGCGCTGTGCACCAGCGCTTGCTGCTGCTCCGGCTGGTCGACGATCTCGGCGATGATCCGCTTGGCCGCCGGGCCGTGGTCGTCGCCGTCCATCTCGATGTGGCGCTTGAGGTAGTAGGTCAGCATCGGCACGTTGGACTCATCGATCGCCCATTGCTCGAGCAGGCGGCCGAACATGTCGGGGATGATGTCTTCGCGGCCGAAGAAGAAATACGCCAGCACCTGCACGGTCGAGCCATTCAGGGCCACGTCGAGGGTCTTGCTGACGAACACCCGGGCCGGCGCCGGAATATCGGCGATGTCCAGGGCATGGGCCAGCGAGGTGCCGGCCTGCAGCAGGGCCTGGAAGTGGCGGAACGGCCCGGTGTCGGCGCCGATCTCATCCATGGCTTGCAGGTACAGTTCCAGGTGGCTGATGAAGCCGCCGCCCGGACGTTCGTCGGTTTCCTCGCCGGTGACGATCTCGTTGATCAGGCGCGCGGCCAGGGTGTGGCGTGGCGGCAGCCAGGGCAGGTCGACGCAGGTCAGGTCGCGCTGGATGCGCTTGAGCAGCGTCATGAAGTCCCAGACGGCGAACACGTGGTTCTCCATCAGCAGGCGGACATCCTCCACCGTGCTGATGCGGGCGAACAAGGGGTGTTCCAGCAGGGTGCGGCGTTCGTGCTGGATCAGGTCATCGACTTCGAAGGACATACTCGGCTCCATGAGTGTGATTGTTGTGTGTTGGGGCATTTCAGTGTTGTTGTGGGGCCTGCTGCGGAACCGTTTGCCAGGTGCCGGAGTAGGGGAAGCGCGCCTGGCAGTAACGCAAGGCGCCCAGAAAACGCGGTTCGAGCAGCGCCTGGCGGCCGTCGTACCAGCCGCTGGCCAGCAGTTGCCGGTGCAGCTGTGGCAGGCGCCAGCACGGCACCCGCGGGTACAGGTGGTGCTCCAGGTGGAAGTTCGAACCCAGGTGCAGCAGGGTGCTCAGCAAATCGGTGCGCGAACGGGCGACCGGCTGCTCGACACCGACGTCGAAGGCGTGCTCCTGGTAGGCGTTGAGCGCCGACACCAGCAAGGCGACCAGCAGGCAGGCCAGCAGGGCTGGCAACAGCACCGGCCAGCGCATCACCAGCCACAGCCAGAACAGTGGCCACAGTACCTGGCAGGCCAGGTTGAACCTGGCCAGCAGGCGGATCTGCCCGGCCGGCAGCGGCAACGCGCCTTCGACTTCGGCGCCGGGCAGGGCCAGGCGCAGGGTCTGCAACAGGTAGCGTGCGGTGGCATGCAGGCGCGACACCAGCAGCCGGGTCACGGCCAGCCGGTAGCGCCGCAGCAGGCGCCAGTCCGGGTCCTTGGGGCCACCGTTGTAACGGTGATGCTGCCAATGGTCGACGAAGTAGCCGGTGGCGCAGAAACCGCACAGCAACGAGCTCAGCAGCACCGCCAGCAGGCAGCTGAGCAGGCGGTTGTGGCTGAGGTTGAAGTGCAAGCCCTCGTGCCCGAGGATGCCTTGCACGAACAGGCCGTAGCCGGCCGGCAACAGCAGCGGCCAGGCCAGCAGCCATGCCCAGGGTGCCTGCTCGGCGGCCACCACGAACAAGGCCAGGGGCACGCCGAACAGCAGCAGCGAGTAGCCGATCACCAACGCCGATTCCAGTGCCGACGGCGTCAGCAGGCGGCGGTCCGGGCGCAAGGTGGGCTTGTCCAGCGGCAGGTGCTTCATCGGCCGGGCCTCAGTCGATCAGTTCAGGCTTGAGCGCCAGTTGCCCGGCCTTGCTCAGGCTGCGCAGGCGCAGGCCGATGAAGGCGTCGACCAGGCTCGGCAGCCAGCGCGCGGTGTACATCGCCACGCTACCCATGAAGGTCAAGCCACGGTTGCGCAGGCCACGCTTGACGCAGGCCCGCAGCAGCCCGTTGCTGGCGTCGTCGAGCTTTTCCTCCAGCGATAGCAGCACACGGTCGCCACGCTTGAAGCTGACCAGGCGCTTGACCGACAAGCCCACCCGTTCGGCCGGGTCGTGGATGGCGGTGTCGATGAAGCCGGGGAACACCGTGACCACGTCCAGTTGCCCCGGGTACTGCATGCGCAGCACGTCGGAGTAGGCGCTCATGGCACGCTTGCTGGTGGCATAGGCGGCGACATAGGGCGCGTTGACCAGGGCGAACAGCGAGGACACGTTGACCACCTTGCCGTGGGTGCGCAGCAGCGCCGGCAAAAAACGCGCGGTCAACTGCCAGGGCGCCAGCAGGTTGACTTCAAGGGCACGGCGCACTTCATCATTGACCCCGGTCTCGCCACGCTCGAGGGTGAGCACGCCGGCGTTGTTGACCAGGATGTCGATGTCGCCGAAGCGTTGCTGGATCGCGTCGACGGTCTCGTTCACCCGGGCCTGGTCGCACAGGTCGAGCTGGTAGTAGGCGTCGAAGTCCACGGCGGCCTGGGGTTCGAGGCGATCGATGCCGATCACCGTGGCGCCCTGGCGCTTGAGTTTGCGCGCCGTCTGCAGGCCGAGGCCGCGCGCCGCGCCGGTCATGACGACGATCTTGTTATGCAGGTTCACGCGTTGGCTCCCTTGGCGATGCTGAATGTGGCGGTGTGCAGGTAGTGGTCGAGGTTGGCCGACATGCTGAAGCGCCCCGGCGGGTGGAATTGCAGGCCACGGGTGCTGTTCAGCCAGTTGCTGGTGTCGTTGCTGCGGATGAACGCCAGGCCCCCCAGCATCTGTTGGGCCAGGTCCGAGGCCCGGGCCAGCTGTTGCTCGATGCCGTAGCGGGTCAGCAGCAGGCGCGCCAGTAGGTCGTCCGCGCCGTCGTCCAGGTGCTCGACTTCGTGGGCAAGGCCCTCGACGGCGCTCAGGCACAGCTGCAGCTGGCTGGCCAGTTCGACACGCTGCAGGTCGTTCCAGCGCCGCTCGCCGACCACGGTCTCGGCCATGCCCAGGCAGGCGCCCAGGTAGGTGGCGCAGATCAGCAGCTCGAACCAGACGAAACCGATGGTCTGCACTTCGCCCAGCTGCGCCTTGAGCCCGGCCGAGAAGATCATCTTGTCGTTGACGTAGACGTCCTCCAGGCGCAGCTCCAGGCTCTGGGCCCCAGCCAGCGCGCTGTTGGCCCAGAACGGGTGGCGGCTCATGCCCGGCGCCGCAGCTGGAATCAAGGCGATCATCAGCTCTTCACCCTGGTCGGTGTCACGGCTGAAACTGGCGGTCAGCAGGTCCATGGAACTGGCCAGGCTGCAGGGTTGCTTGCTGCCGTTGAGGCGCACGCCGTCGGCCAGGCGCACCGCTTCCATGCCGGCGTCGAGGATGCCGCCCCCCGGCACGCCCTCGGCGAAGCCCGAGGCCACCAGCAAACGTTGCTGGGCGATGGCCGACAGCAGCAGGCCTTCGGCGCCCGCGCCCTTGGCCGCCACGGCGACCAGGCTGGCGACGGAGAACTGGTGCATGGTGCTGGCGATCGCCAGCGAGGGCGACAGGGCGCCGATGGCCAACTGCACCTGTACGGCTTCTAACGCCGTGGCCCCCAGGCCGCCTGCCGCCTTGGGCACCAGCAGGCCCACCGGGCCGGTGCGCTTGAACCAGTCCACCACCGGGCTGCCGTGGGCTTCGCGCTGGTCGAAGGGCAGCTCCGCCAGCAAGCGGGCGAAACCGGGGGCGAAGTGTTCCAGGGTCTGCCTGGCGCGCTGTAGCAATGACAAGGGCATCACATCAATCCTTGATCTGACTGTTCGGGAACAGGCCATTGATGATGGCGCTGATGTTGTCGCGGATCGCCTGGCGGGCCACCGGGTCGAGCATGTCGGCGAGCATCGGCATGCCCAGGTCGAAGCAGGAGTGGAAGGCGATGCTGGCGCCCTCGGGTGCTTCGCTGACCTGCCAGTACCCCGAGAAGTGGTCGATGTCGCCGGCAGTCTGGCGGAAGTGGATATGCAGGTTGGCGGGGTCGAAGACATCGCGCTCCTGCCACTTGAGAATGCCGCTGTGGAAGTTCACCTCCCAGTTGCTCAGCACCTGGTTGTCGTCGATCGATTCGATCTCGATGTTGCGCACCGACTCGCACAGTTGCGGGTACAGGCTGAAGTTGCTGATGGCGGCATACACCTGCTCGGCGCTCTGGCTGGGAACGTAGGCGTTGAGGCTGACTTCTTTCATGTCGCGCTCCTTATTGGGCGAAAGTGCGGGCAAGGGCTTTGGCGAGGCCGTCGAGCAGCCAGGCTACGTCGCTGTCGCTGTACAGTGCGGGTGGCGTGAGGCGGATCACCCGGTGATCGTTGAGCGAGTGGTTGACCACGATGCGCTGGTCGATCAGGTGCATGACCATGTTGGCGGCCAGCCCCGCGTCGGCGAACTCCAGCCCCAGCAGCAGGCCGGCGCAGCGCAAGCGCACCTGGTCGGCGCGGGGCTGTTCGCGCAGCACGGCTTGCAGGCCGCTTTGCACCTGCTGACCCAAGGCCTCGGCCCGCGCCACCAGGCTGTCGCGCTGCATGACCTGCAGCGTGGCCAGCACCGCAGCCATGGCCAGCGGGTTGGCACCAAAGGTAGTGGTGTGCATCAACGGGTTGCGGTTGAGCGGTGCCTGGATGTCGGGGGTGCAGACCATGGCGCTGACCGGCACGCAGCCGCCGGACAGGCTCTTGCCTACCAACAGGATGTCGGGCACCACGCCTTCATGGTCGCAGGCCCACCAGCGCCCGGTGCGGCCCAGCCCCGACTGGATCTCGTCGGCGATCAGCACCGCGTTGTACTGGTCGCACAGGTCGCGCACCTGGCGCAGATAACCGGGTGGCGGCAGGATCACGCCCGCTTCGGCCTGCACCGGCTCGAGGATCACGCAGGCCCGTTCAGGCAGCCCTTCGAGGGTGTGACGCAGTGCCTCGATGTCACCGAACGGCACGAACTGGCTTTCGCCAAGGCGGTTGGCGAACGGCGAGCGATAGAGCTCCCGGCCGGTTACTGCCAGCGCGCCCAAGGTCTTGCCGTGGTAGCCGCCGACGGTCGAGATCACGTGCTTGCAGTCGTTGAGCCAGGCCAGCTTGAGCGCCGCCTCGGTGGCCTCGGTGCCGGAGCTGCAGAAATACACGTACTGCAGGTTGCCGGGGCAGACTGCGGCCAGCGCCGCGGCGGCCTGGGCCTGGTACGGGTTGAGCAGCAGCTTGCTGGCCAGCGGATGGCCGTGCAACTGGCGGCTGACCCGCTCCAATACGTCGGGGTGCCCGTGGCCCAGCAGGAACACGCCATAGCCACCGGCGTCCAGGTAGCGATTGCCCTCGCTGTCGAACAGGTACACCCCGGCGCTCGCGGTCTCGATCGGCAGGTTCATCATCGACGCCAGGCGGGCGTAGCCGGCGTTGACGTGATCACGGTACTGCTGCTGGATCAGCGCGGTGTCGAAGGCATCGGGCATTGTGCTGAAGCTGTTCATCGTGTTCAGGCCTCCAGGGCGACATCGGCGCGGCGTTGCGCGGGGGCGGGCACTTTCAGCATGCGTTGCATGGCCGAGAGCTTGGGTGACAGGCGGGCGAGGGTGAGCGCCAGCTCTTCGCGCGGTGAGCGTTGCGCCAGGCGCCTGGCCGGCAGCAGCTCGGCCAGCGAACTGGGCAGTGGCTGCAGCAGGCTGGCGTAGCGGCACAGCTGGGTGGCCCGGCCGAGGGCCGCGCGGATGTTTTCTTCAAGCGCAGGCAGGAACACCGGGCGCACCAGGCGCTCGTAGATATCCGGGTTCATGCAGCGCGGGCGCTGGAACGGCTTGCCTTGCTGGGCCATCTCGGCGCACATCAGGTCCAGCAGCGTGCGGATGTCCAGCGCCTGCGGGCCATTGCTGAGGAAGTAGTCGTCGCCGATCAGGCGCTGGTCCAGGGCGCTGACGATGGCTGCGGCGGCGACGTCGCGGGCAATCACGTCGACCCGCCCGCCCTCCGGGCACGGGATGATCGGCAGGTAGCCCGACATCATCAGCCCCATGGTCAGGTGGAACCCTTGCAGGATGGGCATGTGGCCGGTCTGGCTGTCGCCGATGATGATCGACGGGCGGAAGATCGACACCGGCACACCGGCCTCGCGCACCAGGGTCTCGGCCTGGCGCTTGACGATCTCGTAGGGCGTCGAGGGCATCACGCCGGGGTGGTAGTCGCATGGGTGGGTGAACGCGGTGCTGATGTGGTAGAGCGGCACCTGGGCGTCGCGCACCAGCTGCAGCACCTGCTCGGTGCCCTGGTAGTTGACCGAGAACACGGCTTCGGCGTGGCCATCCAGGCGGGTGATGGCGGCGCTGTGGATCACCCAGTCGATGCGTGGCAGCAGGGCCAGGTAGTCGGCTGCGCTCAGGCCCAGGCGTGGTTGGCAGATGTCGCCGCGCAGGGTCTCGACGCCGGGGTGGCGAATGGCGCTGCGCCGGGTCAGGCAGATCAGGTCGTAGCGCTCGGCCAGTTGGTCAATCAGGGTATCGCCCAGTACGCCGGCACCGCCGGTAAGGAAAACAGTCATCCGTGAAGGACCGGACATGTGCTTGCACTCCTTGCTCGCAGAAAGTGGGTGAATTGGCAGTTTTCATGGGCAGCCGCCCGCACGGCTGCGCCGGCGACCACGTGATCGGAACGATGAAAAAAGCCGGCCTGGGCCGGCAATGCCTGCGCTAGGAAGTGGAGATCCCGGTCAGCGGAGGTCGGAGGCGATGATGGCGTTTCACTACTGCTGATTCTTGAACGAATCGCTCGTATTGCGCAGTACCTGGGCGACGCGGCTGGGCGACATCCCGACCATGCGCCGCATCATGCGGGTGAGGTGGGCCTGGTCGGCGAAACCGCCGGCCATGGCCGCGTCAGTGAGGCTGGCATCGTGGGCGAGGGCGTGGCAGGCACGTTCGAGCTTGCGCCAGATGATCCATTGCGAGAGCGGCACGCCCATGTGGCGGGTGGCGAAGAAGCGCAGGCGTGGGCTGGAAAGGCCGACGGCGCTGGCCGCGCGGGAGACCGCGCCGATCCCCGCACAATCGTCGCGCAACAGGTGCAGGGCATTGGAGAGCCGCGGGTCGAAGGCGTCTTCAGTCACCAGCAGGCGCTCCAGGGTTTCGACCACCTCCTGGAAGCTGTCGGCCTGGCGGATACAGTCGACGATCTCGGCGCTGGCCACAGCTGTGCCGCTGGCGTCGACCAGGGCATTCAGCGCACGGCCCAGTGGAGCGTCGGGGTAGAGATAGAGGAACGCGATGCGGTCGGGGCTGGGCAGGGAGCGGTGGTCGACGAAGGGGCCGATGATCACCCCGGCACCGGTCAGCGTGCGGCCGGCAAGTTCCACGGTGATGTCGCCGCGCAGGCCAATGCAGAGCTGGATGGCAACGTGGGCATGGGCGCTGGTCTGGTCGGCCGTGCCGGTATAGCCCAGCCAGTAGTCACCGAAAGTTACCTCGCCATCCCATCTCATCGCACGTCCCTGAAGCCCGTTCCTGACAGGCTGGCCGTCCCTCGGCCAGCCGCTGAATCGCCGGCCATGATAGCGGTCTGATATATGTCGGTCGATACAATTCGCAACATATAATCATTTGCACTGACGCCAGCCGTTTCAGTAGTGGAACTTCCAGGACTTTTGTCGCTCTCATGCCGGTAGCCATTGGTCGTGGCCGCCTGATAAGCTCGCGGCTTTACCCTGATTGCCCCTATGGCGCATGAACAAGGAATTAGCATGAAACAGCATCGTTTGGCGGCTGCGGTTGCCCTGGTAGGCCTGGTCCTGGCCGGTTGCGACGCCCAGACCAGCAGCGTCGAGCTGAAGACTCCGGCACAGAAAGCCTCCTACGGTATCGGCCTGAACATGGGCAAGAGCCTGGCTCAGGAAGGCATGGACGACCTGGACTCCAAAGCCGTCGCCCAAGGTATCGAAGACGCTGTCGGCAAGAAAGAACAGCGCCTGAAGGACGAAGAGCTGGTCGAGGCTTTCAGCGCCCTGCAGAAGCGCGCCGAAGAGCGCCTGGCCAAGGCCAGCGAGGAAGCGGCCGCCAGCGGCAAGAAATTCCTCGAGGAAAACGCCAAGAAACCCGGCGTGGTCACCACTGCTTCCGGCCTGCAGTACGAAGTGGTCAAGAAGGCCGACGGCCCGCAGCCCAAGCCGACCGACGTGGTCACTGTCCACTACGAAGGCAAGCTGATCGACGGCAAGGTGTTCGACAGCTCCGTCGAGCGCGGCAGCCCGATCGACCTGCCGGTCAGCGGCGTGATCCCAGGCTGGGTCGAAGGCCTGCAACTGATGCACGTCGGCGAGAAGTACAAGCTGTACATCCCGGCCGAACTGGCCTACGGCGCCCAGAGCCCGAGCCCGCTGATCCCGGCCAACTCGGTACTGGTGTTCGACCTGGAATTGCTGGGCATCAAGGACCTGAGCAAGGCTGAAGTCGAAGAAGCGCCCGCCAAGTAAACCCTGGCTTGCTTCCCCCTGGCGCCCCGTTTCGACGGGGCGTCGTCGTTTTCAGGGGCGCTTGACGCGAACGGATGGCCTGCGCCACTGTCGCAAACTATGCTGGCGCGCGAACACGGGTGTGGTTGTCGCAAAACGTTTGCGTCTTTGAAACGACTGTGTAAAAAACGCCCGATTCGTGCCCGGCCCTTGCCTGACGGGCACCTTGTGCCGTGAAGGCGACCCTGTTCACAAGGTTATCCACAATTTTTGTGGATAACCTTCCTGGCTCCTCTGGAGGTTTCATGAGCGCACCCTGGAATTTTGCCCGCTTCCTGCCCTTGGCCGAGCGCCTGCTCAGCCGTGGGCGCTTGCCGGCGCTGCTGTTCGCCGTGGCCCGCAAGGGCCCCAAGCTGGGGCAACTGCGTGAGGATGTACGGTTGATGCAGGCGCTGTGCCTGGCCTGGTGGCGTGGCGAGTACCGTGCGGTGAGCCCCAAGGCGCTGGTCACCATTGTTGCCGGGCTGCTGTACTTCGTCAGCCCGCTGGATGCGATCCCGGACTGGTTGCTCGGTGTCGGTCTGCTCGACGACATCGCCGTGCTGGGCTGGGTGCTCAAGACCGTCGCCGACGAACTGGGCCGCTTCAAGGCCTGGCGCGACAGCCAGGCCCCGGAGAAACTGCGGGTGGTCGAGCGCCTGCCGGACAACCCTGAAGCCCTGCGCCTGGAACGACCTGGCAACTGAGTTCACCGGATCCCCGAGGTTGGTAATATAATTGGCATAAGCGTTATGCCTACGGATTACATGCCGTGATCCAACGTCAAGGGGGTTGTTATGGGTATTCAGGTCATCAGCCGGGACGGTCAGCCCGAGTACGCCGTCGTGCCCTGGGAGCAATACCAGGCGCTGCTCGCGGCCGCAGGCCAGGCACCTGCCAGTACATCAAGCTCCACCGACAACAGCGCAAGCACACCTCAGAGCGCCAGCTTGTCTTCATTGGACCAGCTGGTGTCGTTGCGCCAGGCCAAGGGGCTTGCGCCCGAACAGCTGGCGCGCACGGTTGGTATCAGCCCGGCTTACCTCGCCATGATCGAGGCCGGCGAGCGTCGCCCGGATGCGGCGATCCTGCGCAGCCTGGCCTGGCACCTGGGCGTGGCGGGCTGGAGCGAACCGTCATGAGCCAGGTCAGGATCAGCCGTCAGCAATGGGAGAACCTGTTGACCGAGCTCGACCTGGCCCGCCGTCAACGCCACCTGCTCACTTACCGGGCGCTGCTCGAGCGTCTGCAGCTACCCAGCCCGGCCATGCAGACCCTGACCGCCGCCCTGGAGTATCTCGCCGTGCTCGATGCCCGCGCCGAGCAGCCCTTGCGCAGCTCGCTGGTGATCAGCCAGGGCGCCAGTCGCCTGCCGCGCACCGGGTTCTTCGAGTGCGTCGAGCGGCTGGGGCGGTTCTCGGGGCCGGTGGATGGCATGGAGGCGGCGTCCTGGCATGCCTCGGAAGTAGTTCGAGTGTTCGAGTACCGCTATCCGGAGGCCGAACGGGCCTGATGTTCATACCAACACACCACTGTAGGAGCGGCTTCAGCCGCGATGCAGGCAACGCGTTACCTGGCACCCGTTTCGCGGGTGATCGCGGCTGAAGCCGCTCCTACAGTGTGGTATCAATCAGGCTCAGGCTCGGCCCGCGGGTATCCTTGGCCTGACGCTTGGCCTGGGAGGCCAGCTCGGCCAACTGCCCCGCATCCAGCTCTAGGCGACTATCGGCCGCCAGCCACACCACCCCGATCGAGAGCGACAGCAACGCAAAGGTCTCGCGCTGGCCCTGGCGGTTGTGCGAGGTGAAGCCCCCTGCCTCCAGGTGCTCGCTGCGGTAGAAGCGCCGGCATTGCCGGGCAAAGGCTTCCAGCAGCAGTTGCAGGCGCGCGCGCCAGTCCCTGGACCCCAGCACCAGCATGAAATCATCCCCGCCGATATGCCCGACGAAGTCGCGGCTCGGGTCCACGCAATCGTTCAGGCACTGGGCCAGGCACAGCAGCACTTCATCGCCCCGGGCGTAGCCGTAGATGTCGTTGAACGGCTTGAAGCTGTCGATATCGACGTAGCACACCGCCGCCTCGCGTCGCTGTTCCAGCAGGCGGGCCAGGCACTGCTGGATCGGCACATTGCCCGGCAGCAGGGTCAGCGGGTTGGCATGCCGGGCCTGCTGGAGCTTCTGCTCGGTGATCAGCTTGAGCACGTCGATCACTCGCCCCAGCCCCAGGTAACGACCGCTCTGGGTGATGATGAAATCTTCCTCGATACGCTGGCGGGCACGGCTGGTGAGCAAGCGGCTGACCTGTTGCAGCGATTGGCCGCGCTCGACAGCCAGGTAGTCCTGGCTCATCAACCGGCTGATCGGCTTGCGCGCGAACAGGTCGGTACCGAAGGGTTTTAGCAGGGCATCGGCCAGCGAATGGCGATGCACGATGCCGCAGGGTTTGCCGCGCTCGTCCAGCACCGCCAGGGAGTTCAGGTTGGCCTGGCGGCGAAAGGCTTCGAGTACGTGCTGCGTAGCTGTGTCGAGGGTCACCGCAGGTTGCTCGATGAGCAGGGCGCTGAGGTCGCGGCTGTCTTCGCCCAGGGCCACGCCAGTACCTGGCGCCTGGGGCAGCAGGGTGAGGGTGTCGCGGGGTGGAAACTCCTGGGGACGGCCAAGCAGGTAGCCCTGCACCAGGTCGACGCCCATCTCGCCGAGTACCGCCAGTTCTTCTTTCAGTTCGATACCTTCGGCGATCACCTGGGCACGGGAAGCGCGGGCGATCTGCAGGATGGAGCCGACGAACTCACGCTTGAGCGGGTCCAGGTGAATACCGTCGATGAAATGGCGGTCGATCTTCACGTAGTCGGGGCGCAGTTCCGACCACAGGCGCAGGCTCGAATAGCCCGCCCCGAGGTCGTCCAGGGCAATCGAGAAGCCCATGTCGCGGTAGTGGTGCAGGGCGTTGTACAGCAGCTGGAAGTCTTCGGTGGGCGTCTGTTCGGTCAGCTCGATGACCACGCGGCTGGGTGGCAGGCCGACCTGTTCGAGCATCTCCAGGGTGCGCCCGGACGGGTGGTGGGGTTCGAGCAGCGATTCCGGCGAGATGTTGAGAAACAGCTTGCCCTCCAGGCCCTGCTCGCTGAAGCGGCGGCAGGCGCTTTCCCGGCACAGCACTTCCAGCTCGCTCAGGCGCCCGGCCTGACGGGCGATGGCGAACAGGTTCAACGGCGAATGCAACGGGCTGTTGGACGGGCCGCGGCTGAGGGCCTCGTAACCGAGGATGCGGCGTTCGGACAGGCAGACGATGGGCTGGAACAGGCTGTGGACGCTGCGTTGAGCCAGGATGGCGCTCAATGCGCTGAGCTGTTCGGTGACGGTCATGGACTGCTTCCTGAATGAAAAAGGGCCGGACGCTTGCACGTCCGGCCCTTCTATTTCACGACAGCGCGATGACTGTTTGATGACAGGTCACATTATTCTGCCATCACTTCAGTGCTTGGCCACCGAAGTGCTCAGGCTCAGGTAATCGAGCAGGATGCGGCCTGTCTCGGACAGGTAGGCGTCGTCCTCGGGCTTGGTGTCTTCCGGCTCGGCCGGCAGCGCATCTTCGTCTTCCTTCTTCAGCTCCTTGAGCGGCTCCTCGCCCTTGGCCTTGCGACGGATGTTCTCAAGGGCCAGTTGCTTGGCCTCGATCTCGTCGTGGCGGGCGCGACGTTCCTGCTCGTTGAGGCTGACGGTCTTCTCGTTCATCAGCTTCTGCGTCAACGCCAGGCGGTCGCGGATGTAGACGAACTCGGCGTCCTTGTCGCTGCGGGCGTCATGCTGCGCCTTGAGCTGGGCCAGGAACGGCTTGAACGGGTCGGAGGCCGGCTTGACCACCGGGCGGATGGTGTCCCAGGGCATGGCTTCAGGCAGCGCGCTTTCGCCGATTTCCTTCGTGTCGATGATCGACGGATAGGCGATGTCCGGCAGCACGCCCTGGTGCTGGGTGCTCTGCCCGGAAACCCGGTAGAACTTGGCCAGGGTGAGCTTGAGCTCGCCGTGGTTGAGCGGCTGGATGGTTTGCACGGTACCCTTGCCGAAGGTCTGGCCACCGATGATCAGCGCGCGGTGGTAGTCCTGCATGGCACCGGCGAAGATCTCCGAGGCGGACGCCGAGAGGCGGTTGACCAGCAGCGCCAGCGGGCCCTTGTAGAAGGCGCCGGGGTTCTCGTCCTCGAGCACGTCGACACGGCCGTCGGCGTTGCGCACCAGCACGGTCGGGCCTTTCTCGATGAACAGGCTGGTCAGTTCGGTGGCTTCCTGCAGCGAGCCGCCACCATTGTTGCGCAGGTCGATGACCACGCCGTCGACCTTTTCCTTCTGCAGTTCGGTCAGCAGCTTCTTCACGTCGCGGGTGGTGCTCTTGTAGTCCGGGTCACCCGCGCGGTAGGCCTTGAAGTCCAGGTAGAAGGCCGGGATCTCGATGATCCCCAGCTTGTAGTCGCGCCCGTCCTGCTTGAGCTTGAGCACCGACTTCTTCGCCGCCTGCTCCTCGAGCTTCACGGCTTCGCGGGTGATCGCGACGATCTTGCTGGTCTGGTCGTTCGGCGCGTTGCTGGCCGGGATGACTTCCAGGCGCACCACCGAGCCTTTCGGGCCGCGGATCAGCTTGACCACTTCGTCCAGGCGCCAGCCGACCACATCGACCATTTCCTTGTTGCCCTGGGCAACGCCGATGATCTTGTCGGCGGGGGCGACCTGCTTGGTTTTCGCCGCCGGGCCGGCCGGCACCAGGCGCACGATCTTGACCTGGTCGTTGTCGCTCTGCAGCACCGCGCCGATGCCTTCGAGCGACAGGCTCATGTTGATGTCGAAGTTCTCGGCGTTGTCCGGCGACAGGTAGTTGGTGTGCGGGTCGTAGGATTGGGCGAAGGTGTTGATGTAGGCCTGGAAGATGTCTTCGGCACGGGTCTGGTCCAGGCGCGACAGCTGGTTCTTGTAGCGCTTGGTGAGGGTTTCCTGGACCTGCTTGAGCTCCTTGCCGGAGATCTTCTGGCGCAGCACCTCGTCCTTGACGCGTTTGCGCCACAGGTCGTCGAGCTCGGCCTGGTTCTTCATCCACGGGGCGTCCTTGCGGTCGACCAGCAGGTCTTCCTTCACCGTGAAATCGATCTTGTCGACGCCTTTGTTGAGCTCAGCCAGGGCGAAGTCCAGGCGCTGCTTCACGCGGTCCAGGTAGCGCTTGTAGATGGTGAAGCCGGGTTCGAGGTTGCCGCTCTTGAGGAAATCGTCGAACTGGGTTTTCCACTTGTCGAATTCGGCGATGTCAGCCGCGGTGAAGTAGCTGCGCGAAGGGTCGAGCAGCTTGATGTAGCTGTCATAGATGATGACCGAACGGGCGTCGTCCAGTGGCGGCTTGCTGTAGTGGTGACGCTTGAGCAGCTCGACGATGTTGAGGCTGGCGACGACCTCGTCGCGGTCCGGCTGCAGGCTGTCCCACTTGTTGGCGGCGGCCGCATTGCCACCGAGCGCGAGGCTGCCGAGCCCAATCACCAGGGCGAGGGTGGTGCTGGGGAGGAAATGCTTCATGCTGATTCGACGTGGAGGCAATTGATCACGCATAGTAGGCCGTCTTTTCCGTTCGCCGGTTCCATGAAACCGGACGCATACTGCAAAAAGCCTGGGACGTGCTCGCCCAGGCTCAGTCATATGATTCAACTATGGAGGCACTGTGAAGGCATTGCAAGGCGTTGACGGACATGTGGCCTGGGTCGAGGCCGATCGTCCGGCCTGTGACGCGGGGCAGGTACGTATTCGCGTGGCTGCTGCAGGGCTGAACCGCGCCGACCTGTTGCAGATGAAGGGGCTGTATCCGCCGCCGCCAGGCGCCAGCCCTTACATGGGCCTGGAATGTGCCGGCGTGGTCGAGGAAGTCGGTGCCGGCGCAGACTGGCGCGTGGGCGACCGGGTGTGTGCGCTGCTGGCCAGCGGGGCCATGGCCGAGGAAGTGGTGGTCGATGCCCGTCATGTGCTGCCAGTGCCCGAGGGCCTGAGCCTGCACGAGGCGGCGGCGCTGCCCGAGGTGTATGCCACGGCCTGGTTGAACATCTTCCAGCTCGGTGGTCTGAAGGCTGGCGAGAAGGTGCTGGTGCATGCCGGCGCCAGTGGCGTGGGCTCGGCGGCGATCCAGCTGTGCAAGGCTTTCGGTAGCCCGGTGTGGGTCAGCGTGGGTTCGCCCGAGCGCCTGGCCTACTGTCAGGGCCTGGGCGCGGCGGGTGGCGTGGT
This sequence comes from Pseudomonas sp. MWU13-3659, assembly GCF_023757525.1. Taxonomy (NCBI): domain Bacteria; kingdom Pseudomonadati; phylum Pseudomonadota; class Gammaproteobacteria; order Pseudomonadales; family Pseudomonadaceae; genus Pseudomonas; species Pseudomonas sp. MWU13-3659. The sequence goes on from NZ_JAMSHW010000009.1 coordinate 58,951, forward strand.
GCGCAACGCCAACCTCGATGAACTGGAGCAGCTTGGGCCGTTCGATGTGATCCTCGACCCGGTGGGCGCCGGTTACGGGCAGTTGAACCTCAAGGTGCTGGCCCGCGATGGGCGTTGGGTGATCATTGGTTTGATGAGCGGTCGCAAGTTCGAGCTGGACCTGGCGCAGGTGCTGGGCAAGCGCCTGGAGATCACCGGGTCGACCCTGCGCAACCGGGACGATGGGTTCAAGGCCGACTTGTTGCGTGAGCTGCAGCAACAGGTGTGGCCGCTGTTCAGCGAGGGGCGGTTGTCGCCGCAGCTGGTCGATACCTATCCGATTGAGTTCGCCCAGGCGGCCTATGCCGAGCTTGAGAGCAACCAGGTATCGGGCAAGTTGGTGATGGTGATTGATCCGAGCCTGAGTTGAGCCTGTTCGCCGGCAAGCCGGCTCCTACAGGTTCGGTGTAGGAGCCGGCTTTGCCGGCGAACAGCGGTGTCACGACCAGCTCAGGATCGGCCAGCCATTGATCTCGGCATGTTCGCGCAATACCGAATCCGGATTCACCACATGCGGATGATCCACCTTCAGCAACAACGGCAAGTCGTTCCTTGAATCGGAATAGAAACTCGCCCCCTCCAGGTTCTCCTGCTCCTGGTCCAGCCACTCCAGCAACCGGGTGATCTTGCCTTCACGGTAGGTCAACACGCCGTGGGTCTTGCCGGTAAACACCCCGTTCACCGCCTCCAGCTCGATCGCCAGGTACTCATCCACGCCCAGGCGTGCCGCGATCGGCCCCACCAGGTGCGTGCCGCTCGCCGAGATGATCAGGATCCGGTCGCCACGCTTGCGGTGCTCGGCGATGCAGCGGCAGGCGTCGCCATAGATGATCGGCTCGATCACATCTTCCACCCAGGGCTCGACCAGGTGCTCGACTTCTTCCAGCGTGCGCCCGGCAATGGGCTCCAGGCTGAAGGCCATGTAGTCCTCCATGGCCAGGTGGCCCTTGCCGTAGGCCGCCATCAGCTCATGGTCGCGCTTGAGAAACGCCTTGCCGTCGACCCAGCCCAGCCGGGCCATCTGCGCGCTCCACAGCGACGCACAGTCGCCATGGATGAGGGTTTCGTCCAGATCGAAAATTGCCAGTGCCATGCGTTGATGCTCCTTAGGCTACTTCCCGTAGCGCCGTGGGGTCGATCGACAAGGATACCCGCTGGCCGTCGGCGTGCAGGTCGGCCGCCGAACGGTTGAGCACGTCGACCACCAGCTCCACATCGCGGACCTTGACCCGATAGCGGATGACGTTGCCGAGCAGGCTGTGGCTGCGCACTTCGCCGTCCAGTTCGCCGTTCAAACCTAAGGTGATGGACTCCGGGCGGATGGCCAGGCGGCTGGCCACCGGGCGTTGCAGCAGGCGGCTGGCGCTGTCGGCGTCGAGCAGGTTGTAGTTGCCGATAAAGCCCGCGGCGAACAGGTCGACGGGGGCGGTGTAGAGGGTCTCGGCGTCGCCGCTCTGGACGATGCGCCCCTGGTTCATCAGGACGATGCGGTCTGACATGGTCAGCGCTTCTTCCTGGTCGTGGGTGACGAAGATGGTGGTCAGCCCCAGCTCGCGCTGGATCGCGCGGATCTGCTCGCGCAGGTGCTTGCGGATACGCGCATCCAGTGCCGACAGCGGCTCGTCGAGCAGCAGCAGGCGCGGACGGGTGACCAGTGAACGTGCCAGGGCCACGCGCTGGCATTGGCCACCGGACAGTTGATGCGGGTAACGCCCGGCAAAGCTGCCCAGCTCCACCAGATCGAGCACCTCGCGCACCCGCGCCTGGCTCTCGTCAGCCTTGACCTTCTGCATGCGCAGGCCGAAGGCGACGTTCTGTTCCACGGTCATGTTGGGGAACAACGCGTAGCTCTGGAACACCATGCCGATCCCGCGCTTCTGCGGGCTGAGCGGGACGATGTCCTGGCCATCGAGCAGGATCCGCCCGTGGTCCACCGGCGTCAGCCCGGCGATGCAGCGCAGCAGGGTGGACTTGCCGCAGCCGGAGGGGCCGAGCAGGGTGACGAACTCGCCGCGCTCGATCTGGCAGTCGATGTTCTCGAACACCGGGCTGCCGGCGTAGCTCTTTTGCAGTTTCTGTACGCTGACGAAGCTCATGTCAGGTCTTGTCCTTGTTCAAGCGGTTGGCGACCCAGGTCAGCACCAGCACGAAGGCGAAGTAGGAGATCACCAGGGCGCTGTTGAAGTGGCCGCTGCTGTTGCGCATGTTGTTCAGGTACACCTGCAGGGTTTCATAGCGGGTGCCCACCAGCAGGTTGGCGAACACGAATTCGCCGAACAGGAACGAGAATGACAGCAGCAGCGCCACCATCAGGCCCTTGCGCAGGTTGGGCAGCACCACCAGGAAGGCGGCCTGCCAGGTGCTGGCGCCCAGCAGTTGGGCGGCGTCCATCAGGTCGCGCAGGTTGATGGCCTGCAGGTTGTTGGTGATGGCCCGGTACATGAACGGCAGGGCGATGGTGAAGTAGCAGCCGATCAGGATCCAGGGTGTGCCGACCATGGCCATCGGGCCGCTGCCGTACAGCTGCAGCAGGCCCACCGACGACACCACCGGCGGCACCGCGAACGGCAGCAGGATCAGCACGTTCATCAGCGCGTCGAGTTTCGGGAAGTGGTAATGCACCACAAACAACAGCGGCAGGATCAGCACCACCGACAGCAGCAGCGCGCCCACGCACACCAGCAGCGACTGGCCGAAGGCGGCGAGGAAGCGCGGTTCGCTCCAGAGTGCGACATACCACTTGAAGGTCAGGCCGCTGGGCAGCAGGGTCGCCGACCAGCTGGTGGCCAGTGAGTAGAGCAGGGTACCGGCCAGCGGCAGCAGCAGGATCAGGAACAGCAGGTACACCACCACCCGGTGGTAGAGCCCGCCTGCGTTGTGTTCAGCGCGCATGGTAGCTCCTCTTGAGCAGCCATTGATGGACCACCGTGACCACGGTCATCAACCCCACCAGCACCATCGCCAGGGCACTGGCCAGGTTCGGGTCGAGGCTGATGTCGCCGGCCACCAGCCCGGCGATGCGGATCGGTAGCACGTTGAAGTTGCCGGTGGTCAGGGCGTAGACGGTGGCGTAGGCGCCCAGGGCGTTGGCCAGCAGGATGACGAACGTGCCCAGCAGTGCCGGGGTGAGCACCGGCAGGCCGATATGCCGCCAGAATTGCCAGTGGCTGGCGCCCAGCAGCGCGGCGGATTCGCGCCAGTCTTCGCGCAGGGCGTCGAAGGCGGGGTAGAGCAGCAGCACGCCCAGGGGGATCTGGAAGTAGGTGTAGACCAGGATCAGGCCGGTCTTGGAATAGATACTGAAGTCACCGAGCAGCCCCATCTGCTTGAGCAGCAGCGTCAGTGCGCCGTTGAAGCCCAGCAGGATGATGAAGGCGAACGCCAGCGGCACGCCGGCGAAGTTGCTGGTCATGTTGGCGAAGGCGCTGACGAAGTCGCGCAGCTTCGAGTCGACCCGGCGCAACGAATAGGCGCCCAGCGTGGCGATGACGATACCGAACAGGCTCGACCAGAAGCTGATCTCCAGGCTGCGCTGCAGGGCTTGCAGGTAGAACTTCGAGGCGAAGATCTTGCTGAAGTTGGCCAGGCCCCAGCCGCTTTCGCTCTGCAGGCTGTTGAGGGCGACCCAGGCCAGCGGCGCGACCTGGAAAATGAAGAAGAATACGGCGAACGGCAGCAGGCAGAGCAGGGCCAGGTAGCGGCCGCGATGGCTTGCATTCACTTGAGCAGCTCCCGGCAGACCGGCTTGTCGTGGGGCGCGCCGAGCAATTCGCAGATCGTGCCGCACAGTTCGGTCTGCAATGGCTTGGCCGCGGGGTCGAGGCTGAACGCTTCGCCGAAGACGAACAGCGGCACTTCGCGCTCCTCGGCCAGCAGGCCGTTGTGCGAACGGTCGTTGTTCATGCCGTGGTCGGCGGTGACCAGCACCTGGTAGCCCTCTTCCAGCCAGCGCGGCAGGTAGTCGGCCAGCAAGATGTCGGCGCTGCGGGCGGCGTTGCGGTACTGGCTGCTGTCCAGACCATGGCGGTGGCCGGCGTCGTCGATGTTCATCGGGTGCACCAGCAGGAAGTTCGGTGCGTGGCGGCGGCGCAGGTACTCGGCGTCGGCCAGCAGGTGCGAATCGGGGTAGTGGTCGGCGTAATAGAAAAGACCGTGCTGGATAGGTAGCTTCGGCGCGTGGGTGTGGCGGTCGCGCAGCGGGTCGAAGGGCGAGCGGTTGTACAGCTCGCTCATCCAGTGATAGGCCGCCGCTGCGGTGCCCAGGCCCGCCTCGCGGGCATAGTGGAACACGCTGCGCTGGTTGGACAGGCGGTTGACGTTGTTGTGCACGATGCCGCTGTCGATGGGCGGCACGCCGGTGAGGATGCATTCGTACAGCGGCCGCGACAGCGACGGCAGTTCACATTCGACGCGATACAGCGCGGCGCGGTCGGCCTCGACGTAGGCGTGCAGGTGGCCCATGGCGTGGTGCGCGACCTGGTGGTTGAGGCCGTCGAGCAGGACCAGGATGACGTTGTGTTGCATGGTGGCTCCTACATGGAGCTACAAGCTGCAAGCTTCAAGCTGCAAGATGAAGCGGGCATATCATCTGCCTGCTTTGGCTTGCAGCTTGAAACTTGCGGCTTGAAGCTGCCTCATTCCATCTCGATGATCACTTGCTCCTGCCACTTCTGCGGCAGGGCCTTGGAGGTCGCTTCCCAGGTTTCGGCGTTCTTGATCGGTTGGGCGGCCTTGTACTGCTCGTTGGGCAGCAGCTTGGCCTGCACGTCCGCCGGCAGCTTCAGGTGCTCGGCGCGGATCGGACGGGCGTGGCCGATGGCCAGGTTGGTCTGGCCGGCGTCGCTGAAGATGTACTCGCGGGCCAGTTTGGCGGCGTTCGGGTGCTTGGCGTACTTGTTGATGATGGTGGTGTAGCCGGAGGTGACCGAACCGTCCGACGGGATCAGCACTTCAAAGCGCTTCGGGTCGATCTGGTCGCGGTAGCTCAGGCCGTTGAAGTCCCACACCACGCCGACTTCCACCTCGCCCTTCTCGAGGGTCTGGATGGTCGGGTTGGCCAGTGACAGGCGCTTCTGCTGGGCCAGCTTGGTGAACAGCTGCAGGCCCGGCTCGATGTTGCTCTCGTCGCCCTTGTAGGCGATGGCGGCGGCGAGCACGCCGTTGGCGGCCTGGGCGGCCGTGCCGACGTCACCGATGGCGACCTTGTACTTGCCCTTCTCCAGATCGTGCCAGCTGGCGGGGCGCTCGCCTTCCTTGACCAGGTCCTTGTTGATGATGAAGGCGATGGTGCCGGTATAGGCCAGCGCCCAGTGGCCTTCCTTGTCCTTGGCCCACGCCGGGACCTGCTCCCAGGTGCTGGGTTTGTACGGCTGCGTCACACCCTTGGTGGTGGCGATCGGGCCGAAGGCGGCACCAACGTCACCGATGTCGGCGCTGGCGTTGTCCTTTTCCGCGTCGAACTTGGCGATTTCCTGGGCCGAGCTCATGTCGGTGTCGCTGTGCTTGAGGCCGTACTTCTTCGCCAGGTCCTCCCAGGTACCTTTCCAGTTGGCCCAGGCATCGGGCATGCCCACGCTGTTGACCGTGCCTTCCTTGCGGGCGGCGTCTTCAAGGGCCTTGAGGTCATCGGCCATGGCCGTGGTGCAAAAAGCGATGGCCGAACCGAGCAGTGACGCCATGAACAACTTTTTCATCCGAAGCTCCTTTGGTGGGTGCCTTGCATTCGTTGTTATGAATGGACCTGCGCTTGCGAACCGTTGGTCTAGGTCAGCAAACCTTGAGCCAAGGTAGGCCCGTTGCGTGACAGTTTGATGTAAGGCAGGCGCCCCCACGGGCGGCGACGGCCCTGGAAATACAGCGTAGACCACATCGCAAGGCCAGGATTTACGGGGGCTGGCCCGAATCTGGCAGGTGAGGTTCGAGGCTTTGTCACAGGATGTTCATCAGCTGTGCCTAGGCTTGCACTATTCTCCGAATGCCCTGTCATGGGGCTGGACTAGTCCAGATAGGTAACCTTTGATGCAAGCGACGCCACCGCGCGCGGTAACAGCCATCTGCCAGGCCCTGCAGGAACAGATCGAACATGGCCTGCTGGCACCGGGCGGCAAGCTGCCGGCCGAACGCAAGCTCAGCGAGGTGTTCGACACCACGCGCATCACCCTGCGCGAGGCGCTGGTGCAACTGGAGGCGCAGGGCCTGATCTACAGGGAGGAGCGGCGCGGCTGGTTCGTCGCTCCGGAGCGGCTGACCTATGACCTGATCCAGCGTAGCCACTTCCACGCGATGGTCCGTGACCAGGGGCGCGAGCCGTGCACCGAGCTGCTCTCGGCGCGGCTGCAGCCGGCACCGGCGGCGATCTGCGCCCGGTTGCGCCTGCCGGCGTTGTCCAGCGTGGTGTGCATCTGCCGCCTGCGGCGCATCGATGGGCGGGCGGTGCTGTATGCCGAGCACTACCTCAATCCGCGTTACTTCCCGGGGATACTTGAACGGGACCTGGCGCGTTCGCTGACCGAGATCTATGCACGGGAGTATGGGATTCAGTACGGGCAGGTGTGCTTCGAGATCCTGCCGACGGCGTTGCCGGTGGCGGCGGCCAGCGCGTTGAAGATGTCGGCGGGCAGTCCGGGGTTGCATATCACCCGGGTCAACAGTGACCAGCATGGGCATCTGATCGATTGTGACCTGGAGTATTGGCGGCATGACGCGATCCGCATCCGCGCCGAGGTGGGTTAAGGCGTTCTTTTTTGTAGGAGCGGCTTCAGCCGCGATGCAGGCGACGCGGTTGCTGGCACCCGCTTTGCGGGTGATCGCGGCTGAAGCCGCTCCTACAGGGAACAGGCTTCAGTTCGCGTCGCCCATCGCGCCACCGCCAGCGGTCACCACCTGCACCGACAACCGTGGCGTCGCCAGGTCCAGCCCGGCTTCATCCAGCTGGCGCTTCAACGCCAGGTTGAACGCCCGCGACACTTCCCACTGCTTGATCGGCGCGGTCTTGAACCGCGCCCGCAGGATCGCCGACCCCGACTCGAAGCTCTCCACCCCCTGCAACTCCAGTGGCGACCAGATGTTGCGGCGCATCAGCGGGTCGTTGCGCAGCTTCTGACCCACCTCGCGGATCAGCGTGATGGCCTGGTCGATGTTCATGCTGTGGGGGATGGCCACGCGGAAGATCGCGTAGCCGAACTCCCGCGAGTAGTTCTTGATGCTTTTGATCTCGCTGAACGGGATGGTGTGGACGATGCCGTCGATATCCCGCAGGCGCACGGTGCGGATGGTCAGCCCCTCCACCGTGCCCAGGTGGCCGCCGACGTCGACGTAGTCGTCGATGGCCAGCGAATCCTCGATGATGATGAACAGCCCGGTGATCAGGTCGGCCACCAGCGACTGTGCGCCGAAACCGATGGCCAGGCCGATGACACCGGCGCCGGCCAGCAGCGGGGTGACGTTCATGCCCATGTTGGCCAGGGCGACGATCACCGCGATGATGAAGATCACCACGAACATCACGTTGCGGATCAGCGGCATCATGGTCTGCGCCCGGGCGTTGGCCAGGCCCCGGCGCGAGCGTACCAGGGCGTGGTGCACGGCGGTGTCGGCGAGGATCCACACCAGCCAGGCGACGATCAGCGTGCCGGCCAGGCCCAGCAGGCGCAGGCTCACTTCATGGCCGTCGCCCTCGGCGAAGCTGATCATCGAGCGGCCCCACACGCGCAGGCCCAGCTCGATGAACGCCAGCCAGATGAACAGGTGCACCAGCACATAGCCGAAATTGCGCAGGCGCTCGGTGTACACCGCCTGGCGCTTGTTGGCGCGCTTGGGGTTGGCGGCGTGGCGGCGCACCAGGCCGTTGAGCACCATGCACACCACCACCAGCACGGTGCACATCAGCGACTGGCGCAGGGCGGTGCTGGTGTCGCCGGCGGAGACGAAGGTGGCGAATAGCGAGATCGCCACCAGGATCAGCGCCGGGATGTACCAGAAGCTGCCGAGGATCTCGATGGTGTCGCTCAGGGTGCGCCGGGTCAGGCGCCGGGCCAGCGGCTGGTTGCGGATCAGGTGGGCGATCGGGCGGCGGAAACGCAGGATGAACAGCCCCGTGCACACCGCGGCGATGACGTTGGCGAGGGTTGCCAGGGCATGGGCCAGGTGGCTGCCCAGGGCAGTGGTCAGGCGCGGGTCGCTCATCGCCTCGCCGAACGCGGCGAAGCTGCCGATCATCCACAGCGGGCGGAACGCCTGGTGGCGCAGGATGTGCAAGGCGCGGCGGCGGTGCGGGCCGTCGAGCAGGGAGAAGGCGATCACGCAGATGGCCGAGAACAGCGTGCCGACCACCAGGGCGTAGGCCAGGACCATGGCCATGGACTTGCCCAAGGAGGAGGGCAGGGCAAAGCTCAGGTAGACGGTGAAGATGAGGGCCACCAGCCAGGGGCCAAGCTTGCGCAGGGCGAAGCGCACCAGGTCCCAGGTGCGCGGGTGCTGGGGCAGTTCCTCGCTCAGGCCGAAGCGTACCCGCAATTGGTGGCCGACCCAATTGAAGGCATAGGCCAGCAGGCTCCACACCGCGATGATCGCGGCGAAACCGAACAGCATCGCCGGCCATTGGTGCACCGGCACCACCAACGCGGTCAGTTCGTCACGCGCCTGGCTGATCTCCAGCGACCAGCGGTTGAATGGGCTGGCTTCGCCGCTGAACTGTTGCTCGAAGTCATGCAGGGCGCCGCCGATCAGCCCGAGCACGCCTTGCTCGACGGTGGGCTGCGATTGTTTGCTGGCGTCGCGCAGTTTCTTCAGGTCGGCCAGCAGTTTGGCCCGCTGCTGGTCGTTTTCCAGGTTCTTGATCACTTCGTCCAGGGATTTGCCCAGGGGTTCGCTGGCCTCGGGCTGGCTGGGCGCGCTCGAACCGAGCAGGCCCGGCAGGCCGGCGGCATGGGCCGGGGTGACGAACAGGAACAACAGAAGGGTCAGGCAGCGCAGGAATGCAGGCACCGGGAAATCTACCTCAGGTCAAACGATTGCCCGAGTGTAGAGCTTTATGTGGGGAGTTTCTCGAGGATCTTCCAGCAGGTGAGGCCGAAGATGCCCAGGGTGCCAATCCACATCATCAGCACGCCGATGTTGCGCTCGCGCAGGCTGAAACCGATGGTCAGCAGCATCAGGAACAGGAAGACGGGCACGAACAGGGAGAGGAAGGGTGATGACATGGACGGCGATCCTTTTGCTTCAGGGCATGCCCTAAGCATAGCGGGTTGCGGCGCCAGGGCGTTGACCCGGGGCATGTTCGCTGTAGGAGCGGCTTTAGCCGCGATGCAGGCAACGCGGTGGCTGGCACCCGCCTTGCGGGTGATCGCGGCTCAAGCCGCTCCTACAGAGGTCTCACAGAATCAATGGCTTGTGGCCTCAAGGCAGTTCACGGCTGCGGTAGAAGGCGGTGAGCACCTTCACCAGGTGCGCCAGGTCATGGCTGCCGCACAGTTCACGAATCGAGTGCATGGCGAAGGTCGGCAGGCCGATATCGACGGTGCGCACGCCCAGGTGGCTGGCGGTGATCGGGCCGATGGTCGAGCCGCAACCCATGTCGCTGCGTACCACGAAGCTCTGCACCGGCACCTCTTCGGCCATGCACAGGTGGCGGAAGAAGCCGGCGGTCTCGCTGTTGGTGGCGTAGCGCTGGTTATTGTTGACCTTGATCACGGGGCCGGCGTTGAGCTTGGGCCCGTGGTTACCGTCGTGCTTGTCGGCGTAGTTGGGGTGCACGCCGTGGGCGTTGTCGGCCGAAACCATCAGCGAGCGCTGGATCGCGCGCACGTAGTCGTCGCCGTCCGGCAGCAGGCGCTGCAGGGTCTGTTCGAGCATCGGGCCGTCGGCGCCGCAGGCCGAGCAGGAGCCGACTTCTTCGTGGTCGTTGCACACCAGCACGCAGGTTTCGTCGCTATCGGCGGCAAGCAGAGCCTGCAGGCCGGCATAGCACGACAGCAGGTTGTCCAGGCGGGCGGCGGCGATGAAGTCGCCGTTCAGGCCGATCAGCGCGGCGTCTTGGGTGTCGTAGAAGCTCAGCTCGTAATCGAGCACCACGTCGGCGTTGAGGTCGTGCTCGCGGGCCAGTTGCTCGGTGAGCAGGGCGCGGAAGTCGATACGTTCGTCACCAGCCACTTGCGCCAGGATCGGCGGCAGCTCGGTCTGCGGGTTGATCTGCCAGCCTTCGTTGGCAGTGCGGTTGAGGTGGATCGCCAGGTTCGGGATCACCGCGATCGGCAGCTTGAAGTCGATCAGCTGGCTTTCCACCTTGCCGTCACGGCGGAAGGTGACCCGGCCGGCCAGCGACAGGTCGCGGTCGAACCAGGGGGCGAGCAGGGCGCCGCCGTACACTTCCACGCCCAGTTGCAGGAAGCCCTGGCGCTGCAGCTCGGGCTGCGGCTTGACCCGCAGGCAGGGGCTGTCGGTGTGGGCGCCGACCATGCGGATACCACCCAGCAGCGGCGAGAGCTTGCCCAGCTTGATGGCGATGATCGAGGAATCGTTGCGGGTCACGTAGTAGCGACCGCCAGGCACCGTGGCCCAGCTGTCGCGCTCGTCCAGGCGCTGGTAGCCGGCGGCCTCGAGGCGTTGCACGAGGCTGGCGGTGGCGTGGAAGGGCGTCGGGGAGGCCTTGAGGAATTCGATCAGGCCGGCATTCAGGGCGTCGCGCATAAGTCACTCCAGACAGCAGTGGCGCGAGTTTAGCGTAATTACTCGACAAATTGTGTCAGCCTGTTCGCCGGCAAGCCGGCTCCTACAACGGGCACTCTGTAGGAGCCGGCTTGCCGGCGAACAACTTCAAAACGGTGCCGGGCACTCGAATTTCAGGCGTTCGCCAGATACCGGATGGGTGAAGCTCAGCATCGACGCATGCAGGCACAGCCGTTCATGGGCGGCCAGCGCCTCGGGGTTGGCGTACAGCCGATCCCCTAGCAGTGGGTGACCGATCGACAGCATGTGCACGCGCAATTGGTGCGAACGCCCGGTGATCGGCGTCAGCTCGACCCGGCAATGATCGCCGCAGCGTTCGACGATGCGCCAGAAGGTCAGGGCGTGCTTGCCCTGCTCGTGGTCGACCACATGCCGTGGCTTGGTGGGCGGGTCGTAGCGCAGTGGCAGGTCGATGCTGCCGCTGTCCAGCGCCGGTTGGCCCCAGCACAGCGCGGTGTAGGCCTTTTCCGTCTCGCGGTCGTGGAACTGGCGCGACAGCTCGCGGTGGCTGTCGGCATCGCGGGCCAGCAGGATGATCCCCGAAGTTTCCCAGTCCAGGCGATGGACGATCAGGGCGTCGGGGTAGCCGTTTTCCTGCAGGCGGGTGATCAGGCAGTCCTTGTTGTCCTCGGCGCGGCCTGGCACCGACAACAGCAGGGTCGGTTTGTTGATCACCAGGATGGCGGCGTCTTCGTGAAGGATCTGGATGTTCGACAGCGGCATTGCAGGTTCTCTGTAATAGACATTTGGGGCCGCCTTGCGGCCCTTTCGCGGCACAAGGCCGCTCCTACAGGGATCGCGAAACCTCTGTAGGAGCGGCCTTGTGCCGCGAAAGGGCTGCGAAGCAGCCCCAGGATGGCCAAAAGGCGCTGGATCAGCGCTCAGGCAGGGTGATGTTCAGCTCGAGGATCGAGCAGCTGCCCTGGTTCTCCAGCGCCACCTGCACGTCGTCGTTGCCGATGTTGACGTACTTGCGGATCACCTCGACCAGCTCTTTCTGCAGAGCCGGCAGGTAGTCCGGGGTGCTGCGCTGGCCGCGCTCGTGCGCCACGATGATCTGTAGACGCTCTTTCGCTACCGACGCGCTGGTCTGTTTCTGCCTGCCACGAAAGAAGTCAAAAAGGTTCATGGTTTACTTGCCTCCAAACAGACGCGCAAAGAATCCTTGCTTCTGCACGTCGATGAACCGCAGGGGCTTCTCTTTGCCCAGCAGACGGTCGACGGTGTCACTGTACGCCTGGCCGGCATCGCTCTGGTCGTCAAGGATGACCGGGATGCCTTGGTTGGAGGCCTTGAGAACGGCTTGCGACTCGGGAATCACACCCTTGAGCTTGATCGCCAGGATCTCTTCGACGTCGGCAATGCTGAGCATTTCGCCCTTTTCGACGCGCTCAGGGTGATAACGGGTGATCAGCAGGTGTTCCTTGATCGGCTCTTCGCCGTTCTCGGAGCGACGCGACTTGCTCGACAGGATGCCCAGCATGCGGTCGGAGTCACGTACCGACGACACTTCGGGGTTGGTCACGACGATGGCTTCGTCGGCGAAGTACATGGCCAGGTGCGCACCCTTCTCGATACCGGCCGGCGAGTCGCAGATGACGTAGTCGAACTGCTCCTTGAGCTCCATCAGGACCTTCTCGACGCCTTCTTGCGTCAGGGCGTCCTTGTCGCGGGTCTGGCTGGCGGCCAGCACGAACAGGTTCTCGAGGCGTTTGTCCTTGATCAGGGCCTGCTGCAGGTTGGCTTCACCGTTGACCACGTTGACGAAGTCGTACACCACGCGGCGTTCGCAGCCCATGATCAGGTCGAGGTTACGCAGGCCGACGTCGAAGTCGACGATGACCGTCTTGTAGCCACGCAGTGCGAGGCCGGTACCGATGGCGGCGCTGGTGGTGGTCTTGCCCACACCCCCCTTGCCGGAAGTGACGACGAGAATCTTGGCCAAGGTGTTTCACCCCTAAATAATCGGGACGCAGGTCCCTGCAAATACGAAAAACGGCAACGTGAAAAAAGTTGCGCTAAAAATGCCGGCAAGTATCCGTTAAAGACGGGTGATGTTCAACACGTCGCCGGACAGGCTGACTTGGACGCCCGAGCCCCACAGCGGGTCGCGGCGCAGGTCTTCGCAGACCTTGTACTGGCCGGCGATGGAGACCATTTCCGCGGTCATCTGCTGGCAGAAGATGCGCGCCTTGGTGTTGCCCTTGATCCCTGCCAGGGCGCGGCCGCGCATGGCGCCGTACACATGGATGTTGCCGTCGGCGAGAAGTTCCGCGCCCGGGCTGACGGAGCCGGTGACCACCAGGTCGCCGCCCTGGGCGTAGATCTGCTGGCCGCCGCGCACGGGCGAGGTGATGATGCGCGTCGGGCGCACCTCGGGTTCGGCCGGCGCTGGTGGCGGGGTGGGCTCTGGCTCGGGTTTCTTCACCTCAGGCTCTGGTTCCAGCGGGCGTTCGCGGGCACCCGACGGTGGCAGCACCGGCAGGTCGATGGCAATCGCCGCGGCGATGTCCTCGATGCGGCTGGCGCGAATCGCCAGGGTGCGCAGGCCATGGTGGCGGCAGATGCGCATCAGCCCGGGCAGGTCGATGGCGCCTTCGTCAGCCGGCAACTTGTCCAGGGCCAGCACCAGCGGCGTGTTGCTGAAGAAATTCGGCGCCTGCGCCACCTTCGCCGCCAGCTGGCGGTCGAGGGATTCGAGGTCGTTGCGCGCCAGTTCCAGCACGGTGATGGCAAGCATGCTGCCCTTGAGCTGGAACACGGGGGCGTTGTCGGGTGTCTGGTTGGGGCTCATGGTCTGCATAGACGGCTTGTTGCGAGAAAAGTGCCCTGACTTATAGCGATAAGACCGTTTGCCCGCAACCGATGTAGAATGCCGGGCTCATGTCTTGCCGGAAGCTTCAATGGAACGCCCGCGTTTTCGATCCTCTTTCCTTCACCCACGATTCTGGGGCCTGTGGCTGGGCCTGGGCCTGCTGTGGCTGGTCGCCCAGCTGCCGTACCGGGCCCTGCTGGCGCTGGGGCGCGCCCTGGGCGCGGTGATGTACCGGGTGGCCGGCGAGCGTCGGCGCATCGCCGCGCGCAACCTCGAACTGTGTTTCCCTGAACTGTCCGGCGACGAACGGCAGCGCCTGCTCAAGGAAAACTTCGCCTCCACCGGCATCGCCTTCTTCGAAATGGCCATGAGCTGGTGGTGGCCAAAGGCCCGGTTAGCGCGTCTGGCCCATATCGAGGGCATCGAGCACCTGCAGGCCGCCCAAACTGAAGGCGAGGGCGCCATTCTCATGGCCGTGCATTTCACCACCCTGGAGATCGGTGCCGCGTTGCTGGGGCAGGTCCACACCATCGACGGCATGTACCGCGAGCACGGCAACGCGGTGTTCGACTTCATCCAGCGCCGTGGCCGCGAGCGGCACAACCTCGACTCGCTGGCGGTGGAGCGCGACGATGTGCGCGGCATGCTCAAGCTGCTGCGCAAGGGGCGGGCGATCTGGTATGCCCCGGACCAGGACTACGGCATCAAGCAGAGCATCTTCGTGCCGCTGTTCGGCATCCCGGCCGCCACCGTCACCGCGACCACCAAGTTCGCCCGCCTGGGCAAGGCCCGGGTGATTCCGTTCACCCAGAAGCGCCTGGACGATGGCAGCGGCTATCGTCTGGTGGTGCACCCGCCGCTCGAAGGCTTCCCCGGTGAGACCGAGGAGGCTGATTGCCTGCGCATCAACCAGTGGGTCGAGGGTGTGTTGCGTGAGTGCCCCGAGCAATACCTGTGGGCGCACCGGCGCTTCAAGTCGCGGCCCGAAGGTGAGCCGCGTTTGTACGACAAGAAAGCACGCTGAATGGTCCGGCCCGTTCGCCGGCAAGCCGGCTCCTACAGGGGCAGCGTAGGGGCTGGATTGCCGGCGAACGGGCGAAGATCCAGGGAGGAGCAATGACCTCGACCACCGGCCTGATCCTCTCTGGCGGCGGTGCCCGCGCCGCCTACCAGGTCGGCGTGCTCGCCGGTATCGCCGAACTGCTGCCGCCCGGCGCGCCCAACCCGTTCCCTGTGATCGTCGGCACGTCGGCGGGCGCCATCAATGCCGTCAAGCTGGCCAGCGGTGCCACGCGCTTCGCCGAGTCGGTGCAGCACCTCACCACCTTCTGGCAGCACTTTCACAGCCATCAGGTGGTACGCAGCGACTGGCCAGGGGTCATCCGCCAGGCCAGCCGCTTCGTCGGGCACAGCCTGCTGGGGCTGGGCAGCCATGTGCCGGTGGCGCTGCTCGACAGCCGCCCGTTGCGCGCCCTGTTGCACAAGCACCTCGACCTCGACGGCATCGGCCACTCCCTGGCGGCCAACCAGTTGCGCGCCGTCGCCATCACCGCCTTCGGCTACGAGTCGGGCCAGGCCGTGACCTTCTACCAGGGCCGCGACACCATCGAACCCTGGCTGCGCCACCGCCGCATCGGCATGCCGACGCCGCTGACCATCGATCATCTACTGGCCAGCTCGGCGATCCCGCTGCTGTTCGCCCCGGTACGGCTGGGCGAGGAGTACTTCGGCGATGGCGCGGTGCGCCAGTCGGCGCCGATCAGCCCGGCGTTGCACCTGGGCGCCAGCCGCGTGCTGGTGGTGGGGGTCAGCGGCAACCCCCAGCGGCCGGCACCACCGTTGCCGACCCCGCGCGTGTTCAGCGGCCAGCAGCCGAGCCTGGCGCAGATCGGCGGGCACATGCTCAACAGCACCTTCATCGACAGCCTCGAGGATGATATCGAGCTGCTGCAGCGTCTCAACCACCTCAGCCACCTGCTGCCCACACACCTGGACACCCGGCGTCTCGGCCTGGCGCCGATCGAAGTGCTGGTGGTGGCGCCCAGCCAGCCGCTGGACGAGATCGCCGCCCGGCACCGGCGCGAGTTGCCGGCGGCGTTGCGCCTGTTCCTGCGCGGGCCGGGGGCGACCAAAACCAGTGGGGCGGGGGTGCTGAGCTACCTGCTGTTCGAGGCGAGCTATTGCAGCGAGTTGATCGAGCTGGGGCGCAAGGATGCGCTGGCGAAGAAACGCGAGCTGACACAGTTTCTGGGCTTGGCGGGGTGACCGGTTCGCCTGTGTAGGAGCGGCTTCAGCCGCGATCACCCGCGCAGCGGGTGCTGGCACCGCGTTGCCCGGATCGCGGCTGAAGCCGCTCTTACAGCGAGCAGTTGCTACTCGGCGATCTGCAGCTTGCGCGCCTGGGTGTACACGTAGCGCAGCTTCTCGTACTCGAACGGCGAGTTGGTCTGCCCGTAGCGGAAGTTGTTGGTGTAGCGCCGGTCGATGACGCGCAGCAGGGTGAGCTCGGGGTGCTCCTCGGAAGCCTCGGCCATGTTGAGGAAGTTGAGCTCCCGCTCACCCACGTAGTCCACCACCAGCCCGGTGGTGTCGCGCAGGTTCGAAGGCCCCAGGATCGGCAGCATGATGTACGGTCCTTCCGGCACGCCATAGACGCCCAGGGTCTGGCCAAAGTCCTCGTTCTGTTTCGGCAACCCCATCTTGGTGGCCGGGTCCCACAATCCGCCAACACCAATGATCGTGTTGAACATCAACCGCGCGGTGATTTCCGCCGAGCGTCTGGGCTTGAGCTGCAGCACGCTGTTGAACAGGTTGGGCACATCCCCCAGGTTGCTGAAGAAGTTGCTGACGCCGCTGCGCACGAAGCCCGGCGTGACGTAGCGGTAACCGTTGACCACCGGCAGGAACACCCACTCGTCGAAGCGGTAGTTGAAGTGATAGATGCGCCGGTTCATCGACTCCAGCGGGTCGTACACGTTCAGCGCGGCCAGGGTCGAGCGCTCGAATTCGCGCTGGTCCAGGCCCGGGTTGAATTTCAGTTCGCGCAGCGGGTCGAGGAAACCGTCGGGTTCCGCCGAAAGGGTGCCGATGGTTTCGGACTCGACCACGCTGGCACGCGGCGCGGTCTCCTCGGCCAGGGCGCAGCCGCTGGCGAGCAGGGCGGTGACGAGCAGCAGTCTGTTAACCACGGAAGAACTCCAGCATGGCGTCGCTGTTGACGCGGTAGTTGAGGTTGCCGCAATGGCCGCCATGGGGGTAGAGCGTGAGACGGTCGCCGAACACCCGGCGCAGGAAACCGATATCGCCGGGGCCGAGGATCACGTCGTCGGCGTTGTGCATCACGGCGATCTTGGGGCTGTCGCGCAGGTAGTCTTCCAGGGCGTACAGGCTGACCTGGTCGATCAACTGCAACACGCTGTTGCCATCGGTGCGTGCACGCCACATCGGGATCACCTGCTCGGTGATGTAGCAGTCGAAGTCGCATTGCAGGGCACGCTTGAAGAACGGCTCCAGGCTGCTGCCCTCGGTGATCGGCAGCTTCGGCGGGATGATCAGGCCGCGTCGGTTGATCAGGTCGGAGGTGAAGGCGATGTCGGCCGCCGAGAAGCGGAACGACGTGCCGATGAGCATGGCCATCTGTTCGTTGGACAGGTGCTCACGGGACCTCTGGAAGTCATACAGCAGCGCGTCATTGAGGTCGATATAGCCCTTTTCCTGGAAGTAGCGGGTGAGCTTTTCCAGCATCAGCTCGTAGAAGGTGGTGCTCTTGTCGATGCCCTTGACCCGGGTCTGCACCAGCTTGTCCAGGTTGGTGACCGAGGTGTACAGGTTGACCGGCGGGTTGAGCAGCAGCACGCGCTTGAACTTGAAGCTCTGGCGGGTTTCGTCCAGCTTGCTGACGAACGCTGCGTCCAGCGCCCCCAGGCTGTAGCCGGTGAGGTAGTACTCGCTGATCGGCAGGCGCGGGTGTTGCGCGCGCACCGCCTGCATGACCCGGTACAGGTCCTTGGCGTCTTCGCTGGTCACTCCAGGGGTGGCGAAGCGCGAGGCGGCGCTCATGAAGTCCCAGCTGGTGGGCGAGGACAGCTGCACCACATGGTAGCCGGCCTGGTAGAACAGCTTCTTCAGGTATTCGTTGATGCTGCTGGAGTAGGGCGCGCCGGTACCGGCGATCAGGAAGATCAGCGGCGCCTCGTGGTCCTGCCTGGCCAGGCGATAGCGCAGTTTCTTCACCGACCAGAAATTGTCGGGCAGGGTGAATTCGCGCTCAGGGCGCAGCGTCAGGCTGTAGTCGGCCTGGTTGATGTCGTCGTCGCTGGGCAGCGTCGGGCGATGGTCCGGCGGTGTGGTGGCGATGGTCGCCTCGAACGGGTTGGTCAGCGGAAAGCCGTAGCTCGCGGCGTCGATGTCCCGTGCCAGGGCGGCCGCAGCCATGAGCAGGCCGCCAAGCAGGGCGGCGAGGCGCAAAGGTCGAAGCATGAAGTCCCCCAGGAAAACGCAAGGTCGTGCAATCAAGACGCAGGCTAGGACCACGGTTGGCGGAGCAAAGTTGCCGCCGTTCATACCTTTGTCGCGCCAGATGTTGCCGCGCCGGGCAATGTTTGTCTTGTGCAACATAGCTGCAGGCGGGTGATTTTGCCTTACATCGGGCCTTGGGCGATCATGCGGCGTTTCGATTACCGCTATTGGAGAACGGGATGTCGCGGTCGCTTTCGGTCGTTGCCTTGCTGCTGTTCCTGGCCCTGTGGCTGGCCGCCAGTTATGGCGTGCGCTACGAGTTGATGGAGGATGCCCGTTGGGTGGGGCTGTGCAGCGTGCCGGGCGAGCAGTGGCAATGCCAGGTGCGCTCGCTGCTGGGGTTGGCGATTCATTTCCAGGTGATTGCCTGGGCCGGATTGGGGCTGGCGTTGCTTGCCCAACTGCTTCCTGCAAGGTTGGGGGGGGGGCTGGCGGTGCTGGCCTTGGTATGCGGGGTTCCGGCGCTGGTGCTCTATACCGCAAGCATCGCGGTGTTCACGGTGGTGCTGGCGGGGTTGCGCCTGGTTCGGCAAGTGCCGGGCGGTTGATGACGCGTTCGCCGGCAAAGCCGGCTCCTACGGGTGCGCGCGGACCCGTAGGAGCCGGCCTTGCCGGCGAGCTTCACGTCGAGCGCAACCGCAGGCTGCGCCACAATGCCCCGGTCATCATCACGCTGACCACCGCCCAGCCCCAGGCCTGCTGATTGCTTAGCCCCTCCTGGAACAGCTGCGGCGCAATGCCCGCGCCGATGATGAACGCCAGCAGCGCGACTTCCGCCCGCCGTGCAGCCACCGGCCGCAGCAGGTACACCACTGCCGGCAGCAGCAGCGCCGCACTGGGGAAGCTGCGATAGCGCGGGTCGAACACCATCGCCAGCATGCTCACTGCCGCAGCGAACCCCGCCGCCAGCAACCACGTGCCGCCATGGCGCTCGAGCCAGGTGAACCACCGCTGGCGCCACCCCTCGCGACGGGCCAGGGCCAGCGCGCCTTGGGCCAGTACCAGCAGGTTCAGCCCAGCCAGGGCCACGGCCCACAACCATTCCCCGGCAAAACGGGCGTTGGTGCGCATCAGTTCGCCCCACAGCCCCAGGCTACCGGCGCCCAAGGCCGCCAGTAGTGGCAGCAACAGGGCAGCACGAGCAGTGGCCGGGCGCCCGGCCAGGGCCAGGGTGGCCAGCATCAACAGCACGCTGGCCAGCAACCATTGCGGCCACAGCGCCAGGTTGCTCACCGGCCCTTCGAGTACACTCTTGTCCTGGCGGTCGGCGTCGTACAGGCCCCAGAATCCGCCCACCGCACCCTCGCTGGCGCGCTTCCATGGTTGGTCGAAGGCTTCGATCAGGTTGTAGTGCCAGCCATTGGCTTCGGCCTGGGCCACGAACCCGCGAATGAAGCGCGCTTCGTTGACCCTGCTGGGCACGGCCGTTTCGCGCTGGCGGCCCTCGCTGGGCCAGCCGGTCTCGCCGATCAGGATATCCTTGGGCGCGAAACGGTTGCCGAACACCTGGCGAACTTCAGCTACATGGGCCAGGGCCGCGTCGATACCGCGTGGGTCGTCCTCCCAGTAAGGCAGCAGGTGGATGGTGAGGAAGTCCACCGCCGGTGCCACCTGCGGGTGCTGCAGCCAGAACTCCCAGACGTCGGCGTAGGTCACCGGCACGCTGACCTGGCTTTTCACCTTGCCTATCAGTGCCGCCAGGCGCTCGCCGGTCACTTCCTTGCGCAGCAGCGCCTCGTTACCGACGATCACCGCGCTGACCACATCCGGGTTGGCATTGGCTGCGGCGACCAGCAGGTCGATTTCCTTGTCGGTGTCCACCGGGTTGGCATTGACCCAGGCACCCAGCATCACCTTCAAACCATGCTTGCGCGCCAGCGCCGGGATCGCCTCCAGGCCGGTCATCGAGTAGGTGCGGATGCACTGGAAGCGCTCGGCCAGCAATGCGAGGTCGGCGTCCATGCGCGCCGGGCGCAGGCGGAACGGCTGGTCGAACGGCGACTGGTCCTTGTCGAACGGGGTGTAGGAGGCGCACTGCAGCTTGTGCGTCGGGCTGGCCGCATCGGGCAGGTGCACCGGTTTGCCCAGGCCGTACCAGAGGGCACCCAGGCAGGTTAAGGCAAGCAGGCAGGCGAGCAGGTAGGTCGTGCGGAGCATCGGGTGGTCACGTTCCCCTGTAGGAGCCGGCCTTGCCGGCGAAAGGGCCGGTACAGACCGGCCAAAGGCTGTGATAGTAGCCCGGCGCCAAGCCTTTGGCATGCAAGGATCGCGCAGACCGCTATCACGCGATGACGTTAATGGCACAGTGCTGTCGCTGATCGTTCGCTGGAGGTCGCTGACAGAGCAGGTCGCGCGCCGGGGCAGGTCGATGATGCAATCTCCAAGACCTGACGAGGGGATGCTTTGATGAGTATGCGACGTTTCCTGGGGGTGGGCACCGCCCTGGTATTGGCCATGAGCACTGCGCAGGCAATGGCCAAAGAAGTGAGCATCGGTTACGTGGATGGTTGGTCCGACAGCGTGGCGACCACCAACGTGGCCGCCGAAGTCATCAGGCAGAAGCTCGGCTATGACGTGAAGCTGCAGGCCGTGGCCACCGGGATCATGTGGCAGGGCGTGGCCACCGGCAAGCTCGACGCCATGCTCTCGGCCTGGCTGCCGGTCACCCATGGCGAGTACTGGGCGAAGAACAAGGACAGCGTCGTCGACTACGGGCCCAACTTCAAGGACGCCAAGATCGGCCTGATCGTCCCCGAGTACGTCAAGGCCAACAGCATCGAGGACCTCAAGACCGACCAGAGCTTCAAGCAGAAGATCGTCGGCATCGACGCAGGCTCCGGAGTGATGCTCAAGACCGAGCAGGCGATCAAGGACTACGACCTGACCGGTTACAAGCTGACCGCCAGTTCCGGTGCGGCGATGACCGCCGAACTGGGACGTTCCTACGCCAAGAATCAATCCATCGCCGTGACCGGCTGGGTGCCGCACTGGATGTTCGCCAAGTGGAAGCTGAAGTTCCTCGAGGATCCCAAGGGCGTGTATGGCGCGGCCGAGACGGTCAACAGCATCGGCAGCAAGGAGCTCGCGGGCAAGGCGCCGGAAGTGGCCGAATTCCTGAAGAAATTCCAGTGGCAGTCCAAGGACGAGATCGGCGAGGTGATGCTGGCGATCCAGGAAGGTGCCAAGCCCGAGGCGGCGGCCAAGGACTGGGTGGCCAAGCACCCGGAGCGGGTCAAGGAGTGGACCGGCAAGTAGCTCGATTTGGCCCATTGATCCGATACGACCGCTGTAGGAGCGGCTTCAGCCGCGATCACCCGCGAAGCGGGTGCCTGGCACTGCGAAGCTCACATCGCGGCTAAAGCCGCTCCTACAGGGTGAACGGTTGTTGCGGAATCTGTAAAACACCGTTGCATCTAAGACTAAGGTCGTCTGGTTGGCGTCCAACGGCAGCATAAAGTTGGAGTCGGGTTCTCCCTACTCTGTGCTGCTAGGACAAAAACAATGAACGACAGCATTTATCAATCGATACAGAACAGTCCGCGCTTCAAGGAACTGGTCAGCAAACGCGAGCGCTTCGCCTGGATTCTCTCGGCGATCATGCTCGGCCTCTACTGCGCCTTCATCCTCCTCATCGCCTATGGCCCGCACGTGCTGGGCAGCAAGCTCAGCCCCGGCTCGTCGATCACCTGGGGCATTCCCCTGGGCGTCGGCCTGATCCTCTCGGCGTTCGTGCTCACGGCCATCTATGTGCGCCGCGCCAACGGCGAGTTCGATCAGTTGAACAAGGCGATCCTCGAGGAGGCCAAGCAATGATCCGTCACATGAAAACCATGGCCGTCCTGGCCTGCGGCGTTTTCGCACCCGCCGTGTGGGCCGCCGATGCCCTGACCGGCGAGGTGCAGAAACAGCCGCTGAACGTCGCGGCGATCGCCATGTTCGTGGCCTTCGTCGCCTTCACCCTGGGCATCACCTACTGGGCCTCCAAGCGCAACAAGTCGGCCGCCGACTACTATGCGGCCGGGGGCAAGATCACCGGCTTCCAGAACGGCCTGGCGATCGCCGGTGACTACATGTCGGCGGCCTCGTTCCTGGGCATTTCCGCACTGGTGTTCACCTCCGGCTACGACGGCCTGATCTACTCCATCGGCTTCCTGGTTGGCTGGCCGATCATCCTGTTCCTGATCGCCGAACGCCTGCGCAACCTGGGCAAGTACACCTTCGCCGACGTGGCCTCGTATCGCCTCGGGCAGAAGGAAATCCGCACCCTGTCGGCCTCCGGTTCGCTGGTGGTGGTGGCGTTCTACCTGATCGCCCAGATGGTGGGGGCCGGCAAGCTCATCGAGCTGCTGTTCGGCCTGGACTACCATGTGGCGGTGATCCTCGTCGGTATCCTGATGTGCCTGTACGTGCTGTTCGGCGGCATGCTGGCCACCACCTGGGTGCAGATCATCAAGGCGGTGCTGCTGCTGTCCGGTGCCAGCTTCATGGCACTGATGGTGATGAAGCACGTAGGGTTCGACTTCAACACCCTGTTCTCCGAGGCAATCAAGGTGCACGCCAAGGGTGAGGCGATCATGAGCCCGGGCGGCCTGGTCAAGGACCCGATCTCGGCATTCTCCCTTGGCCTGGCACTGATGTTCGGTACCGCTGGCCTGCCGCATATCCTGATGCGCTTCTTCACCGTCAGCGATGCCAAGGAAGCCCGCAAGAGCGTGCTCTATGCCACCGGTTTCATCGGCTACTTCTACATCCTGACCTTCATCATCGGTTTTGGCGCGATCCTGCTGGTCAGCACCAACCCGGACTTCAAGGATGCCGCCGGCGCCCTGATCGGCGGCAACAACATGGCGGCGGTGCACCTGGCCGATGCCGTGGGCGGCAGCGTGTTCCTCGGCTTCATCTCGGCGGTGGCCTTCGCCACCATCCTGGCGGTGGTCGCCGGCCTGACCCTGGCCGGTGCCTCGGCGGTGTCCCATGACCTGTACGCCAGCGTCTGGCGCAAGGGCAAGGCCAACGACAAGGATGAGATCCGCGTGTCGAAGATCACCACTGTCGCCCTGGGCGTGCTGGCGATCGGCTTAGGGATTCTGTTCGAGAAGCAGAACATCGCCTTCATGGTCGGCCTGGCCTTCTCCATCGCCGCCAGCTGCAACTTCCCGGTGCTGCTGCTCTCGATGTACTGGAAGAAACTGACCACCCGCGGCGCCATGATCGGCGGCTGGATGGGCCTGGTGAGCGCGGTGGGCCTGATGATCCTCGGGCCGACCATCTGGGTGCAGATCCTCGGTCACGAGAAAGCCATCTACCCGTACGAGTACCCGGCGCTGTTCTCGATGATCATCGCCTTCGCCGGCATCTGGTTCTTCTCGGTCACCGACAAGTCCAAGGCCGCCGAGGACGAGCGGGCGCTGTTCTTCCCGCAGTTCGTGCGTTCGCAGACCGGCCTGGGGGCCAGTGGGGCGGTTTCTCACTGATAGGTTGTACTGCCTGAACGACGCCCCGGCTTGCCGGGGCGTCGTTGTTTCCAAAGCGGGTTGCCTGTAACTGGGAAAATTCCGAGCGTGGTTCGGAGCGGTCCGAAGTACGGGCGCAGTATGCAGGTGAAGAATCCTTGTCCCAACTTCATGGCGCAAGGAGAAAAAACCGGATGAATCATGCCAGGGTGTTCCTGTTGAGCATACTGGGCTTGGCTGCCAGTGGCCCGCCCCCTGCCTGGGCATCGGATGTGACGCTGTCGGCGCGTTATGTGGGCGATGCCGCAGGGCAGTTCGAGAACACGACCCCCCAGGCCGACTTTTGCGGGCAATGGCCTTCGATATGCCGGAATGACACGGTGGACCTGCCCCTCAGTTTTCTGAAGACGACGAGCAAAGGGGCGACAGATCCACGAGACCGTTTCTTTGTCAGGCTTCCCGCCCAGCGGACCGTGACCGTAGTCAACCAATCGACACTCGACAGTTATCCAGTCACCCTTGCGTTCGAACAGTTCAGCCTGCAGCTCGAGCGCACCAAAGGCACACCGGGGGTGCCGATATTCGACATGGAAGGTGGCTGCATGCTGGCCGCCAGTATCAGCCGCAACTGGGGCGCCTATGGGCGCTTTGTCTGGTCCATCAACAATCCGCAGGCTCCACAGCCGTGCTACAGCGACTCCAGCGATGGTGGGGTGGGAGAACAGGTGGAAAGCGAGGTTGGCCTGGCCGGTGCGACCTACAGATTGATCATGCCACGGCCCATCGGTATGCCCCAAGGGACGTACAAAGGCAGTACGCAGTTCACGGTGGGGGGCGATGGTGACTTCGCGTTTGGCAACAATGCCACGAACTTCAATAACGCCATGCTCACGGTGCACCTCGAACTGGACGTTCGGCATGACCTGTACCTGCGTTTTCCTCCAGGCTCCGAGCGTGCCGTGCTGGAACCGCCAGGAGGCTGGCAGGCCTACCTGGGGGGACGAGGTGTACCGCCGAGGCTTGAACGTGACCTACCTTTCCGGATCTGGTCCACAGGGCCGTTCAAGGTCTACAAGCGCTGCGAGTACGACATCGGCGAGCATTGCGGCATCCGCAATGCGTCGAATCATTCGGTACCGGTGGAAGTCGGGCTGTCATTGCCGGGCAATGTCCAGCATGGCGGTGATGCGGCACGGCGCATCCAGCTGACCACCGGCGCGGTGGGGGCTCCGGTGTTCGAGCCACAGCAACTGCTGGCCAATCATCCAGGGCAAGTGCATTTCCAGGTGGGTCGGGAAGCGGTGGGGGAGATGACCCGCCATGCGGGCACCACCTACCAGGGGCAGGTGACGGTGGTGTTCGACGCCGAACTTTGAGTGGCGCCCTGGCGCTCATCGATTGGGCCTGACCACTGTAGGAGCGGCTTCAGCCGCGCTCACCCGCACAGCGGGTGCCATGCGCCGCGATGCCAGCATCACGGCTGAAGCCCAACAGTGGACCACAGCCCCTATAGCCCCACAGGCTGCATTCAGCGTCCTGGGAAATTTCCTAGGGCCACTCGGAACGGTCCTAATCAATCACCACGGGGACGCCACGGATAATTCTCCTCGCCGGCCGGGAACGACCGGTTCGGCATTGACCACTTCAAGGAGATCAGATTCGTGAAACGTACGTTACTCGCCCTTCCCCTGGCTATGCTCTGCGTCGGTTCGGCCTTTGCCGTCGACCCGATCGAAAAGCAGGTCCAGGTGATCGCCCAGGTACCGACCGACGCCTTCTTCGTCGAGCCGGTGGGCGGCAACTGGATGAACGACCCGCAGGAGATGGCCTGGAACTCGTACCAGGCCAAGCTCGAACCCATCCGCAAGGAACTGCAGGTCAAGAGCACCGTTGGCCCGATCAGCGCCTACCTGGTCTCGCCCGCCGTGATCGCCAGCGGCACCAGCAACATCGGCCTGGACGTCAAGGTCGGCGACACCATGCTGCAAACCACGCCGTCGGAGGTGCTAAGCGCCGCCCAGGCTGCCCCAGGCGCAATCATTGGCTTCGAGGTGGCTGCCCAGGCCGCTCCCGTTGGTGGCTATGAGCCAGGCAACTACCAGGGCCTGGTCAGCATGATCTTCGAGACGGCCGCGCCCTGAGGCACCACGCCGTTCGATAACCCCATCCGTTGTTGCCCCTCCTTGCTCCTGGCGGCTGCCAGGGGCCGGGAGGGTATTGCCTGCAAGCGATGCTCATGCCGATCACTCATTCCTTTTTCGTGGTGCTGCGACGTTGGTTGCCTTTGGCCGCCTGCCTGGCGGTGCCGCCCACCCTGGGCTCGACCCTGGGCGCCATCGAAGGGCTACCGCGCGATTTCGAGGCGCATTTCTACGATGTGCCGCTGGCCGTGCGGGTCGACCTGGATGGTCGCTACCTGGGCGACGCCATGGTGGTATTGACCCGTGACCAGCACGTTCAACTGATCGAATTTACCGACACCCAGGACAGCCGCGAACCGGAAAGCCTGCGCCGGCGCTGGCGCGAACGTCTGGGCGACGGGCGTGCGCTGGGTGATTGCCGCAGTGATTGTCCAGACGGCTTGCGCGCCTTGCACTACAGCCTGGTCAATTCGCAACTGTCCCTGCTCACCAACCAGGCCGAGGCGGTGGGCCAGGACGAGCGTTTTCACCGCACGCCCGAGCAGGGCAGCTATGGGCTGTTGCTGCGCAACCAGCTCAACCTGGTGGAGGATGGGCGTGGCACCAGCGGCCGTTATGCATTGCAGGGGCAGGGCAGCGTCGGCCACTGGACAGCCCTGGCCGATGGCCAGCTCGACCGTGGCAGCGACAGCCAGCAGGGCACCCGCTACCGGGTCGACCAGTTGTATGGCGAACGTCTGGTCGAGGAGCATTTCTATCGCCTGGGTTACTTCACGCCCAGCGCCCAGGGCCTCACCCGCCAGCCTCGGCTGATGGGCGCCAGCCCCGACACCACCATGGGGCTGATGTTCGGCAGCAGCGATGGCCTGGCCATCGACAACGGTGCCCCCAGCGCCACGCCGATCTACGTCACCCCCGATCGGCCCGCGGTGGCGGAGATCTATCGCAATGGCGTGCTGATCAACAGTCAACCGGTGCAACCGGGCCTGCAGACCCTGGACACCAAGGTCCTGCCCGGCGGCATCTATGAGGTGGAAGTGCGCCTGGTGGAGGACGGTCAGGTGTCCTCGCGCACCCAGGCGTTCATCTACAAGCCCAGCAACTGGCGCAGCACCGATGCGCCCTGGCGCTACAACGTCTATCTCGGGCGCCAGACCAGTATGCTGAGCAACTGGCGCAACGACCATGAGCGCAGCCTCAGTGCCGGTGTGCTGGGCAACTACCTGCTGCATCCGCGGGCAATCGTCGGGCTGTCCGCGCAGCATATCGACGCTGCCATGCAATACGGCACGTCGCTGGACTGGGACGTGGCCGACCGGTTCAAGCTGTACGCCAACCTGTTCCAGGCCCAGGGCCACGGCAACGGCTTCGATGTGCAGGCGATCCACACCTTTGGTAGCGGTTCGCTGGTGGCCAGCCATGGTCGCACCTGGCTCGCACCTACCGACAGCGGCCGCGAGAATCGTTTCCCGCAGCGTCAGACCCAGTCGTCGTTGTCGCTCAACCATCGTCTCGACCCGCGCAACACCGCAAGCCTGCGTGTTTCGCACAGCAGCGGTGCCAGCCAGGGCACTGGTGTCGATGTCGGCTGGTCCTACTACGGCAAGCTGCTCGGCTCGGACGCCAACTGGCGCCTGTCGCTGTTCGATCGGCCCGGCACCGAAGGCACGGGCGAGGCACGCAGCCGGGGTGTCAACCTGGCGCTCAGCATGAGCCTGGGCGGTGGCGGCCGAAGGCTGTCGGCCAGTGTCGGTAGCCGTACCTCGCGCGAGGGCGGACGCGACCTTAACACCTCGCTGGGCTACCAGCAGGACGTTGACATCGGGCCACTGCGCAGCGTCGGTGTGATCGCCAGCGCCGATCGCTACGGCGTGGGCCTGGGGGGCGACACCCAGTTCGAATCACAGGCACTCAATGGCGACGCCTACTTCCAGCGCTCCTCCTACAACGGTGACTTCAATGGCGGCCTGAACCTGCAGAGCCTGGTCGCCGTCGGTGAGGGCAAAGGGGCCGTGAGCGGCCAGTACCTGCCTTACCAGGCGGGCCTGATCGTCGATGTCGAGACCGATCTGCCTGGCCTCGAACTGCGCGCCGACGACCACCATGGCAGCAGTGCCAGTTTGCGCCCAGGGCGCAACGTTGTGCCGGTGACGGCCTACCGGGCCGGGCATGTGCAGTTCGATTTCGAGGGGCATGACGCCACCGCCGCAGTGATCCAGCCATCGAGCCTGGACTACCACCTCAACCGTGGCGGTGTCGCCTATCGCCAGTTGCGGGTGCTGCGCACGGTCACCGTGCTGGGGCGCCTGTTCGACACCCACGGCCAGCCAATCCGCGGGGCACAGGTGATCAACCACGCCAGCCGCAGTGTCAGCGAGGCGGATGGATTCTTCGCGGTGGAAATGAGCGAGTCGGCACCCTCCCTGGAGATCCGCCGGCAAGGCGCCGCCGTGTGCCTGTTGAACCTGGACCTGGCGCGTCTGGAGCGCGAAGGCGAGGTGATCCTGGCCGGCGACCAGGTGTGTGCACCGGACAGCCTGGCCGACAGTGGCCGCGGCCTGGAGAAAGGGCGTGGTTGAGCGACGTGGCGGCGGCCCGGCGGCGCAGGTCATTGCAGGCTCGAAACATCTGTTTGGGAGGCGTCCGACCCGGCTTTCGGAAATGCCTGGCAGCTTGTGCCATAGCCAGCCAAAGCATCGCTTCAATACTCTCGTCATGCACGCACGGAGACTGACATCATGACCCTTTCACGCCTGATCGCCCTGGCGCTGCTGGCCATGCCCCTGGGCCTCAACGCCGCCCCCGAGCTCAACGTCGGCGCCTTGTACGACTATCTCGACAGTGATCGCAGCACGCTTTTGAAGCGGGTGCGCAACGGCGGGGACACCACGGCCTTCGTCAAGATCACCGTCGCCGAGCTGGTCTACGACGCCGATGGCAACGCCCGCGAGGTCGACACCGATGGCCTGCCGCTGGAGCAGCGTGGCCTGGTGGCCAGCCCGGCACGCCTGATCGTCCCGGCCCAAGGCATGCAGGCAGTGCGCCTGCTGTACCGCGGGCCGCGGGAACAGGAACGCTACTTCCGCCTGCGCTTCGTACCGGTGCTGCCAGAGGCCGGCGATGGCTTCGCGGTAGATGCGCAGGAGGCCGAGCGCTACCGTGACAGCCTCAAGGCCGGGGTCAACCTGCTGGCCGGTTATGGCTCGCTATTGTTCGTGCGCCCGGCCCAGGCGCGTTACGAGACCCCGATCCAACGCCGTGCGGGGCAGTTGGAAGTCACAAACCAAGGCAACGCCACCGTGGTGCTCGACCATTTCCGCCAGTGCCGCACGGCGGGAGAGGCGTGCGAGCAGGCGACCAAGCACCACCTGTTGCCCGGGCGCAGCCGGCAGTTCACCGGGGATGCCGACAAGGTGCACCAGTTCGAGCTGCATGAGGGGGGGCGCAAGCAGCACAAGGTGGTGGAGGGATGACTGTCGTCGCCGCGTGGGCCAGGCAGGGCCTGGCAGCCGTACTGTCACTTTGCGCACCGTTCGCCCTCGGGTTGGAGGCCACCATTTCCGCGCAGTACCTGGGCGGCGGCTCGGGGCGCTTCGACAACACCACCCCACCCGCCAGGCTGTGCCAACACTGGGCCTCGCTGTGCAACGGGACTTCCACCGTGGAGATACCGATCAGTTACGTCAAGCGCAGCCGCCAGGACGCGGCGGACCTGCGTGATCGGTTCTACCTGCAGTTTCCCGGGCGCCGGGAGGTGGATGTGTATCACGACCAGACCGGCGAGTCCCGGCGCATGACGTTCCAGTTCGAGAGCATCAGCCAGAAGACCGTGTCCCGCAACGTCAGCTACAGCCCGAACATGGGCAGCATCTCGGGTGGCTGCAATGGCTGGACTACCTTGACCTCCCACTCGACGAACACCATCCGTTTTCATACGGGTGTTGTCCAGCCCAGCGCGCCAACACCCTGCTGGACCCGCTACTCGTGGGCGCCAGCCGGCCATGTGGATGTCTCGGAGATCACCGAGATGGGCATGTCATACGCATTGGACATCCCGCCCCCGTATCGTTTGCGGGCGGGTATCTACCGCGGCAGCGTCACCTACAGCATCGGCCCGGGTGGCGATTTCGACTTCGGCAACGGCGTTACCGCACTCAGTGGCGACAACCTGACCCTGAACTTCGTGCTGGATGTCCAGCATGCGTTCGTCTTCGAGTTTGCCCCAGGCTCCGAGCGTGCGGTCCTGGAACCCAAGGGGGGCTGGAGCGCCTGGCTGGCTGGCCGGGGGGCGCCCCAGGGGCTCTATCGCGACCTGCCTTTCCGGCTTTGGTCCACTGGCCCGTTCAAGGTCTACAAGCTCTGCCAGCATTATGCGAGGGCGGATTGTGGCATCCGCAATGGCAGTGGCCATGAGGTGCCGGTGGAGGTGGCGCTGAGCTTGCCGGCTGGCATCCAGCACCGCGGCGGTGCAGTGCAACGTTTGGCGCTACCCAGCGGCAGGGCCGCGGCGCTTGAATTCGAATCGGTCATGCCCACCCTCAACCGCCCCGGGCTGTTGCACTTCGCAGTGGGGCGTGACGATGTGACCGGTATGCTCGCCTATCCCGGGAGCACCTACAGCGGCTTGGCCACGGTCGTGTTCGATGCTGAACCCTAGGCTTGGCCGCGCGCGTGCGGAGGACTCCCATGTATAGAGCGCTGGTGGTCGACGATCACCCTTTCATCCGCGCCACGGTGTGCATGCTGCTGCGCCAGGAGCGCCTGGAGGTGGTCGCGGAGGCGGACAACGGCATCGATGCTGTCGTGCTGGCCCGTGAGTGCCTGCCCGATGTGGTCATCCTCGACTTGCTCATACCAGGCCTCGACGGCCTGGAGGTGATCACCCGGATCAACGCCATGCAGCGTCCGGCCAAAGTGGTGGTGCTGACCTCGCAACTGACCGAGAACTTCTCGTTGCGCTGCATGAAGGCAGGCGCCTCCGGGTTCGTGTCCAAGACCGAGGACTTGCAGACCCTCGGCAAGGCCGTGATGACGGTATTGTCGGGCTACACCTACTTCCCGGAGGTCGCCCTGAGCTCCGTCAACCGGCGCGACCTGGAGGCGGATGAAGCCCAGGCGCTGGCCAGCCTCACCAACCGGGAGCTGATCATCCTGCAGCACCTGGCGCGGGGCATGAGCAACAAGGCCATTGGCGAGGCCATGCTGCTCAGCAACAAGACCATCAGCACCTACAAGGTCCGCCTGATCGAAAAACTCAAGGTGGCTTCGGTCATCGACATGGCGGACATCGCGCGGCGCAATGGGTTGGTCTGATGCATCCACTGGCTGGGGCAATCACGCCTGTCGTCACCCTCGCCAGATCGCCTGCTGACGGCGCAGGCCAGCGCTGGTAGGGCCCAGTGCTTCAGGCTTTCATGTACCGATGCCGGATCAGGATAGCTGGCATCGGCAGGCGCAACAGGGTAGTGGTAGACGGATAGGGTTGTATCTACGCCTGCCATTCCAATTGAGCGCCCCTTGTCAGAGTCACGCTTCCCCCTTCAGCCGCAGCCAGGTACCAGACGTCTGAACGTGCTGGTGGTGGACGGGCACCCGGCCAGTCGCCTGTTGTTCAAGCTTCAACTCTTGCGCCTGGGGCATGACGCCACCGTCGTCGACGACGGTCGCCAGGCGTTGCGCCTTTACCTGGCATCCCCCTTCGATGTGGTGTTCAGCGATTGCAACATGCCGAACATGGATGGCTGCAGGCTGGCTCGCGCATTGCGCCTGCATGAGGTACGCCGGCAATTGTGCCCCTCGCTGATACTCGGGGTCACCGCCCGGCAACGGAAAATGGACGCGCAGCGTTGTTTCGTGGCGGGGATGGATGGGTGCCTGGCGAAACCGTTGTCGGTGACCCAATTGCAAGCGCTCTTGAATTGTGGCAGCGCTCGAATGCTGGGTATGGTGGGGCTGGAGATGGCTGAACTCGAGCGTTTGGCCGCTGGCGAGCCCAAGGTGCTGGTCAGCTTGCTGCAGATGCTGATCGACACCAACCGCCATGATGCCAGGCTTCTGCTTCACTGTGCGCGGCACCGTGACCTGCAGGGGATGCGGCTACTCGCCCATCGGATCAAGGGGGCTGTGCGGATGATCAAGGCGCAGGCACTGATAGAGGCCTGCCAATTGATCGAGGAGCAAAGCGTCACGGTACCTGCCAGGATCAACACCATGGCTGGCAGCCTGCGCATGCTGGGGCTCGAGGTTCAGCGACTGGAGATCGTGCTGCGTCGCTACCAGGCTTGCTACCACCAGGGCGGCAGTTGAACGTGGCGCTTGCCTGCCCTGGAGGCAGCGCATTCAGGGCAGGCAAGCCGGCGGTCATATTCTGCCGAGCAGCAGCAACACCAGCAGAACCACCAGCACCACGCCGACGATGCCCGAAGGGCCATAGCCCCAGCTGCGCGAGTGCGGGAAGACCGGTAAGCCGCCAATCAGCAACAGGATCAGGATGATGATGAGGATCGTGGTCATGGTGGAGTCCTTGCGTGGTTGAGGGTCAAGGGCCTCGCAAAGCTGGCCGCTTACTGATTGCGACCGTCGCAGTTGAGCAAAGATTCAATCGTCATGCCGGCAAGCCGCCAGCGAAGGTCCCGATACCCCCGTATTCAGCATCCTGATGCCGCACCGCCGCCCCCTGGGTTGTGGCTAGACTCCAGCCCACTCCCACCGATCAGGACCCGACTTCCCCATGCACAACCGAATGATGATCACTGGCGCCGGTTCCGGCCTTGGCCGTGAGATTGCCCTGCGCTGGGCACGTGACGGCTGGCGCCTGGCTTTGGCCGATGTCAACGAGGCCGGGTTGCGCGAGACCCTGGAGCACGTGCGCGAGGTAGGTGGCGACGGTTTCGTTCAGCGCTGCGATGTGCGCGACTATAGCCAGCTCAGGGCCCTGGCCCAGGCCTGCGAGGAAAAGTTCGGTGGCATCGACGTGATCGTCAACAATGCCGGGGTCGCCTCGGGCGGTTTCTTCGCCGAGTTGTCGCTGGAGGACTGGGACTGGCAGATCGCGGTCAACCTGATGGGCGTGGTCAAGGGGTGCAAGGCCTTCCTGCCGCTGCTCGAACGCAGCAAGGGGCGGATCATCAACATCGCCTCCATGGCCGCTTTGATGCAAGGGCCGGGCATGAGCAACTACAACGTGGCCAAGGCTGGCGTGCTGGCGCTGTCGGAAAGCCTGCTGGTGGAACTGCGCCAGTCGGAGGTCGCGGTGCATGTGGTCTGCCCGTCGTTCTTCCAGACCAACCTGCTTGACTCGTTTCGTGGGCCGGACCCGGCAATGAAGGCACAGGTCGGCAAATTGCTGGAGGGTTCGCCCATCAGTGCCGCCGACATCGCCGAGTACATTCATGGTCGAGTGGCGGCGGGCGAGTTCCTGATCCTGCCCCATGAGGCTGGGCGCCAAGCCTGGCAGCTCAAGTGCCAGGCACCGCAGCGTCTCTACGACGAGATGGCGGACATGGCTGTCAAGATGCGGGCGAAGTCACGCAGAAGCGGAAATTGAGCGGCGTTTTTGTAGGATTTTTTACTGGCGCAGGTAGGACAGGTCTATTTGTCTGGCGAACGATTGTGTAGGCAAAAGGCTGGGAGCAGTCTCCGATTTTCCCTGTAGCTAGAGGATCGGAGCATGCTGGTAATCGGACGCGAGATCGGCGAGGTGATCATCATCGCCGATGACATCAAGATTCAGGTGATGGCGGTGGAAAACGGCCAGGTGCGCTTCGGCATCCAGGCCCCTCGTCATGTCGAGGTGCACCGGGTTGAGGTGTACAAGCGGATCAAGGCGTTGGCCCAGGTGAAGCAGCAAGCCTGATGGGCGTCAGCCCAGCAGCTCGCGGGGCACGTCATGCCTGGCCAGTAGCTGGCATTGCTGGCTTTCCACGTCGAACAGGATGAACGCCTGGCCCTTGGCCAGTGCCTGGCGCACGCGCAGTACGCGGGTTTCCAGGGGCGTGTCGTCGCCGTTGTCGGTGCCGTCGCGGGTGACGAAGTCCTCGATCAGGCGGGTCAGGGTTTCGGCTTCGAGTTGGTCGTAGGGGATCAGCATGGTCTGAGGGACGTTTGTAGGAAGATGCCCATGCTACGTGAAATCGGCGGTTATCGTGTAGTGCAGGGATGTAGGAGCGGCTTCAGCCGCGATGCAGGCAACGCGGTGTCTTGCACCCGCTTCGCGGGCGATCGCGGCTGAAGCCGCTCCTACAGAAATCGTGTCAGCCCTTGTTACCCACCAGGCTGTCCACCGCCGGTACCCGTGTTTCGCTCTCCATCTGCGCATCGTGCTCCAGCTGGTGGCTGAAGCGCTCCAGCGAGGCATTGGCCGGCTGCGAGTCGCTGGCGAACACCGGCGGGCTGAGCAAGTAGCCCGAGAGCAGACGGCTGAGCGCGGCCAGGCTGTCGATATGGGTACGTTCGTAACCGTGGGTGGCATCGCAGCCGAAGGCCACCAGGGCAGTGCGGATATCGTGCCCGGCGGTAACTGCCGAGTGGGCATCGCTGAAGTAGTAGCGGAACAGGTCGCGGCGCACGGGCAGGCCCTGGTCACCGGCAAGCTTCAGCAAGTGGCGTGACAGGTGGTAGTCGTAAGGGCCGGACGAATCCTGCATGGCCACGCTCACCGCATGCTCGCTGGAGGCTTGCCCCGGCGCCACCGGGGCGATGTCGATGCCAACGAACTCGCTGACATCCCAAGGCAGGGCGGCCGCGGCACCGGAGCCGGTTTCCTCGGTGATGGTGAACAGCGGGTGGCAGTCGATCAGCGGCTGGCGATCACTTTCCACCACGGCTTTGAGCGCCGCCAGCAAGGCCGCCACGCCAGCCTTGTCGTCCAGGTGGCGGGCGCTGATATGGCCGCTTTCGGTGAATTCCGGCAGCGGGTCGAACGCCACGCAGTCACCGATGGCGATACCCAGCGCCTCGCAGTCGGCGCGGGTGGCGCAGTAGGCGTCCAGGCGCACCTCTACGTGCTCCCAACTGATCGGCATCTGGTCGATGGCGGTATTGAACGCGTGCCCACTGGCCATCAATGGCAGCACGCTGCCGCGAAATACGCCGGTGTCGGTGAACACGCTGACCCGGCTGCCTTCGGCGAAGCGGCTCGACCAGCAGCCCACCGGGGCCAGGGCCAGGCGACCGTTGTCCTGCAACTGGCGCACGCTGGCGCCGATGGTGTCCAGGTGCGCCGAAACGGCACGGTCGGGCGAGCTCTGGCGGCCCTTCAGGGTAGCGCGGATGGTACCGCGGCGGGTGAGCTCGTAGGGGATGCCAAGTTCGTCCAGGCGCTCGGCCACATAGCGCACGATGGTGTCGGTGAAGCCGGTGGGGCTGGGGATGGCGAGCATCTCCAGCAGAACCTTCTTCAGGTAGTCGAGGTCGGGTTCGGGGGGGCATGCAGGCATGGAATGCTCCTTGGGCTTTGTGTCGTGTTTGCTGGCCCTTTCGCCGGCAAAGCCGGCTCCTACAGGTACGGTGCCGATCATCAGGGTGGGAGCGGGTTTGCCCGCGAAGAGGCCGGCACGGGTTCATACCAATGGCCGGCTATGGGGAAACAGCAGGTCGACGAATCGTTCGGCGGTGGGCTGTGGCTCATGATTGGCCAACCCTGCGCGCTCGTTGGCTTCGATGATCACGTAGTCCGGATGCTCGGCATCGCGAACCATGAAATCCAGCCCCACCACCGGGATCTCCAGCGCGCGGGCGGCGCGCACGGCGGCATCGGCCAGCACCGGGTGCAGGCGTGCGGTGACGTCCTCCAGCGTGCCGCCGGTGTGCAGGTTGGCGGTGCGTCGCACGGCCAGGCGCTGCCCGGCCGGCAGCACATGGTGGTAGCCCAGGCCCGCGGCCTTGAGTGTGCGCTCGGTCTCGTCGTCCAGCGGGATGCGGCTCTCGCCACCCGTGGCGGCCTGGCGCCTGCGGCTCTGGGCGTCGATCAGCGCGTGGAGGTTGTGCCTGCCGTCGCCAATCACCTGTGCCGGGTGGCGGATGGCGGCGGCCACCACTTCGTAGCCGATCACCAGGATGCGCAAGTCGCTGCCTGGGTGAAAACTCTCCAGCAACACGCGGCTGTCGAAGCGCCGCGCCTGCTCGATGGCCTGGTCGAGTTCGTCGATTCGGCTCAGGTTCACCGCTACCCCCTGGCCTTGTTCGCCGTCCACCGGCTTGACCACTACCGCGCCATGTTCGTCGAGGAACGCCTGGTTGTCGTCGGCGGCGCCCGCCAGTTGTTGCGCCGGTACTTGCAGACCGGCAGCGTGCAGCACCTTGCGTGTCAGGCACTTGTCCTGGCAGAGGGTCATGGTCACGGCGCTGGTCAGGTCGCTGAGCGATTCGCGGCAGCGAATGCGTCGCCCGCCCAGGCTCAGGGTGAACAGGCCGCTGGCGGCATCGTCCACCTGCACATCGATGCCGCGGCGCAGTGCCTCGTCGACGATGATCCGGGCATAGGGGTTGAGCCCGGCCTCCGGCCCCGGCCCGAGGAACAGCGGCTGGTTGATGCCATTCTTGCGCTTGATCGCGAACGTCGGCAGGTTGCGAAAACCGAGCTTGTGGTACAAGCGCTTGGCCTGGCGATTGTCGTGCAGCACCGAGAGGTCGAGGTAGGCCAGGCCCCGGCTCAGGTAGTGTTCGACCAGATGGCGGACCAGCACCTCGCCGACGCCCGGGCGCGTGCCGTGCGGGTCGACGGCCAGGCACCAAAGGCTGCAGCCATGCTCGGGGTCGTCGAAGGCCTTGTGATGGTCCAGGCCCATGACACTGCCGATCACTGCGTTGCTGTCTTCATCCTCGGCCAACCAGTACACCGGGCCGCCAAGGTGGCGCGGGGTGAGCAACTCAGGATCGACCGGCAACATGCCGCGCGCCTGGTACAGCGTGTTGATCGCCTGCCAGTCGGCGGCGCCTTGCGCGCGGCGGATGCGGAAGCCGCGGAACACCCGTTGCGCGGGGCGGTAATCGGTGAACCACAGGCGCAGGGTGTCGGACGGGTCGAGGAACAGCTGTTGCGGCGCTTGAGCCAGCACTTGCTGGGGAGCGGCCACGTACAGGGCGATGTCGCGCTCGCCGGTCTGTTCTTCCAGCAGGGCCTCGGCAAGGCTGACCGGGTCGGGATAGGTGTGCCCGATCAGCAACCGTCCCCAGCCACAGTGCACCGCGCGTGGTTGATCGTGAGGTTGATTGCCGTCACCGGCCAGGCGCGCCTGCAGGCGCTCGTAGGACGGCGCCTGGCCGCGCAGCAAGCGCTGACCGTAGGCGATTTCATGCGCTTTCATCGATCAGATTCCTTGCTCGCTGAGCCACAGGTTCAAGGCGGCCAGCTGCCACAGCTTGGAGCCGCGCAGCGGGGTGAGCTGGCCGTGCGGGTTGCTCAGCAAGCGGTCGAGCATTGCCGGGTTGAACAGGCCGCGGTCCTGGCTGGGGTCGGTCAGCAGATCGCGTACCCAGTCCAGGGTCGCGCCTTGCAGATGCTTGAGGCCGGGGACCGGGAAGTAGCCCTTCTTGCGGTCGATCACTTCATGGGGGATGACCCGCCGCGCTGCCTGCTTAAGCACCTGCTTGCCGCCATCGGGTAGCTTGAAGCACGCCGGGATCCGTGCCGACAGCTCCACCAGGCGGTAGTCCAGGAAAGGCGTGCGCGCCTCCAGGCCCCAGGCCATGGTCATGTTGTCCACGCGCTTGACCGGGTCGTCCACCAGCATCACCGTGCTGTCCAGGCGCAGGGCCTTGTCCACCGCATCGGGCGCACCTGGGCGGGCGAAGTGCTCGCGCACGAAGTCACCCGCGGCATCGCTCTCCAGCAGCCAGGGCGCTTGCACGGTCTCGCGGTATTCGTCGTGGCTGCGGTCGAAGAAGGCGGCGCGGTAGGCGCCGAATGCGTCTTTGGCGCCGTCGACCTGCGGGTACCAGTGATAGCCGGCGAACAGCTCGTCGGCGCCTTGGCCGCTCTGCACGCCCTTGCAGTGTTTCGCCACTTCCCGCGAGAGCAGGTAGAAGGCGATGCAGTCGTGGCTGACCATCGGTTCGCTCATGGCACGAAACGCTGCCGGCAACTGTTCGATGATCTCGCGTTCGTCGATGCGCAGTTGATGATGGCGGGTGCCGTAATGGCGGGCGATCAGGTCGGAGTACTGGAACTCGTCACCGCGCTCGCCACCAGCATCCTCGAAGCCGATGGAGAAGGTCGACAGGTCGTCCACCCCGGTTTCGCGCAGCAGGCCGACCAACAGGCTGGAGTCGACGCCGCCGGACAGCAGCACGCCGACATCCACCGCCGCGCGCTGGCGGACCGCCACGGCGTCGCGCGTGGTATCGAGCACTCGGGTGGTCCAGCCTTCGAGGTCAAGTTCGCGCTCATCCGGGTTCGGGCCGTAGTGCAATTGCCACCAGGCCTGGCGCTCGACTTCACCGTGGTGGTCGATACGCATCCAGGTGCCGGGTTCGAGCTTCTGCACATTGGCCAGCAGGGTGCGTGGCGCGGGGACCACGGCGTGGAAGTTGAGGTAGTGGTTGAGCGCCACCGGGTCGATCATCGCGTCGATATCGCCGCCCTTGAGCAGCGCCGGCAATGTCGAGGCGAAGCGCAGGCGTTCGCCGTTGCGCGACAGGTACAGCGGCTTGACGCCGAGACGGTCGCGGGCCAGGAACAGGCGCTGGTTGTCGCGTTCCCAGATGGCCAGGGCGAACATGCCGTTGAGCTTGGGCAGCAGCGCCGCGCCCCAGGCGTGGTAGCCCTTGAGCAGCACTTCGGTGTCGCCGTCCGAGTGAAAGTGGTAGCCCAGGGCCTGAAGCTCCTGGCGCAGTTCGGGGAAGTTGTAGATGGCGCCGTTGAAGGCCAGCGACAGCCCCAGGGGCGTGTCGACCATGGGCTGGGCCGAGCCATCGGACAGGTCCATGATCTTCAGCCGGCGGTGGCCGAGGGCGATCGGGCCCTGGCTATGGAAGCCCCAGGCGTCGGGGCCGCGTGGCGCCAGGTGGTGGGTGATGCGCTCCACGGCGGCGAGGTCCGCCGGGCGTGGGGCCTGGTCGATGGGGGTGAAACGTAACTCTCCTGCTAATCCGCACATAAGTCCTTACCGGTTTTGCCGTTGGGGAGGTGTGCCCTTTATTCCGGGCACCTAGTGAAGGACATGGGTGAGTTGCGAGAGTTTTATATCGATCTGTTATATAGCGTGGTGGCAGTTTGCCTTTTTCTCTGTAGGAGCGGCTTCAGCCGCGATGAAGCCACCGCGGAGGCAGGCACCCGCTACGCGGGTGATCGCGGCTAAAGCCGCTCCTACAGTGGTCGTATTGAATCGCCCAACCGGCGAACAATCCGTTACTTGCCGCGAATCAGGCGGCGCAAGGCAAAGCGGTTAGGATGGCACGCCTCGGCAACGGCCCTGGGCACCGGCAACGGTTCGCCGCAGACCCACGCCGCGATCAGCTCGCCCGACAACGGTGCCGTGACCAACCCGCGCGATCCATGCCCGCTGTTGATGTACAGCCCATCCAGCCATGGGCAGGCGATATCCGGCACCTGTCGCGCATCCTTGGCCAGCATGGAATAGGTCGTGTTGAACGCCTGGATATCCGCGACCGGCCCGACAATGGGCAGGTAGTCGGGGCTGGTGCAGCGAAAAGCCGCGCGCCCTTCGAGCTGTTCGGCATCAAGTTCGGCGGCACCCAGGCGTGTGGCCAGGTCGGTGGAGATATCCTCCAGCAGCCCGAGGTTGCCCTGGTGCTCCGCGGTGGTCGGTGTGAGGTCTTCGTTGTGGAAGTCGAAGCTGGCCCCGAGGGTGTGCTCGTCGCCACGCGGCGGCGCGACATAGCCGTCGGCGCAGACCACCGTGCGCAGGGCGCGGCTGGCCTCGGTAGCCGGCAGGCGGGTGATCTGCCCGCGGATACGCTTGAGCGGCAGCTCGGCGCAGGCTGGGAAGCGCCGCACATCGGCGGCACCGGCCAGCACCACCAGCGGCGCGCTGGCCAGCAGGCGCTCGCCATCCCAGGCCTGCCACAGGCCATCGGCCTTGCGCAGTTCGATCACCTCGTGGTGGTTGAGCAGGCGAATATTCGGATGCCCGAGCTGCGCCTGGCACAAGGCAGGTGGATGCACCCAGCC
The DNA here is from genome assembly GCF_023757525.1 of Pseudomonas sp. MWU13-3659. Lineage (NCBI taxonomy): Bacteria > Pseudomonadati > Pseudomonadota > Gammaproteobacteria > Pseudomonadales > Pseudomonadaceae > Pseudomonas > Pseudomonas sp. MWU13-3659. The sequence continues at coordinate 98,773 of NZ_JAMSHW010000009.1, forward strand.
GCCTTCGGGATAGAACAGGCCGCCACTGGCCAGGGCGATGCCGGCCACGGCCTCGGATTGGTCACGTTCAAGCCGCTGTAGCAGGCTTTCATCGAATGCAGCCGCCAGCTTGGCCTGGCGTGCGGCTTCCTGATCGTCGAAGGCCAGTTGCAGCACACCGCAGGCATCCCAGTCCTGGCCGCGCTGCAGGTGTTCGAGCCAGCGGCGGGTGTAGCCAAAGCCCGAGAGGATCATCTGCGACAGCGCGGTGCCATGGGCGGATAGCTTGAGGTACAGCACGCCCTGCGGGTTGCCCGAGGCTTCCTGGGCCGGGGTGGCGTGGCGCTCCAGCACGCTGACCTGCCAGCCACGCTCGGCCAGGCTCCTGGCCGTGGCGCTGCCGGCCAGGCCGGCGCCGATCACCAGTGCTTCGCGCGGGCCCGCCAGGCCAGCCGGGCGTGCATACCAGGGCGCGGCGGGTGCGGCCTGGCCACCGGTATAGACGCCGTGCATCACTTCCCATTTCTTGCCGATGCCCGGCACTTTTTTCATGCTGAAGCCGGCTTCGATCAGCGAGCGACGCACCCAACCGGTGGTGGTGAAGGTACCCAGCGTGGTCCCCGGCCACGACAGGCGGGCCAGCTGGGTGAACAGCTCGGGCGTCCGCATGTCGGGGTTCTTCGCCGGGGCGAAACCATCGAGGAACCAGGCGTCGATACGGGCGTCGAGCTGCGGCAACTGCTCCAGCGCATCGCCGATCATCAGGGTCAGGGTGACTCGGCCGCCATCGAGGCTGAACTGCTGGAAACCTGGATGGATCGCCACGTACTGCTCGAGCAACGGCTGGGTGAAAGCAGCCAGCTCTGGCCAAAGCTGCGTGGCGCGGGCGAGGTCGTCGCGGCTCAGCGGGTACTTCTCGACGCTGACGAAGTGCAGGCGTGCCCCGGCCGGGGCCAGTTCGGCGAACAGTTGCCAGGCGCAGAAGAAGTTCATGCCGGTGCCAAAGCCCGTCTCGCCGATCACCAGGCAGTCGTGCGGCGTCAGTTCAGCGAAGCGCTGGCGCAGATGGTTCTGCTCGATGAACACGTGCAGGGTCTCGTCGATGCCCTCATTGATGGCGAAATAGACATCGTCGTATTGCCGCGAGTGGGGGCGGCCCTGGTCGTCCCAGTCGATCTGGGCATGCTGAAGAAGGGTGGACATGGTTGGCTCGGTTGCAGCGGATGGGCGGATTTTATGTCATCCGTGGCATTTGCGCAGGTTGTACCTGCCCATCCTTGGCCGGCGTGCCCCTTGTAGGAGCCGGCTTGCCGGCGAAAGGGCCGGTACAGGCGAAGTACATTTCCGCTAGTCTTGCTTATCCAATGAGGGAGCCATCCATGTTCGAATCCGCGGAAATCGGTCATAGCATTGACAAGGAAACGTATGAAGCAGAAGTCCCCGCCCTGCGCGAGGCGCTGCTCGAAGCCCAATACGAACTCAAGCAGCAGTCGCGGTTTCCGGTGATTGTGCTGATCAACGGCATCGAGGGCGCCGGCAAGGGCGAGACGGTCAAGCTGCTCAACGAATGGATGGACCCGCGGCTGATCGAGGTGCGCACTTTTGACCAGCAGACCGATGAAGAGCTGGCCCGCCCGCCGGCCTGGCGCTACTGGCGGGCGCTACCACCGAAGGGGCGCATGGGCGTGTTCTTCGGCAACTGGTACAGCCAGATGCTCGAAGGCCGCGTGCATGGGCAGTTCAAGGACGCCGTGCTCGACCAGGCCATCGCCGGTGCCGAGCGCCTGGAGCAGATGCTCTGCGACGAGGGCGCGCTGATCATCAAGTTCTGGTTCCACCTGTCGAAGAAGCAGATGAAGGCGCGGCTCAAGGCGCTCAAGCAAGACCCGCTGCACAACTGGCGCATCAGCCCGCTGGACTGGCAGCAATCGGAAACCTACGACCGTTTTGTGCGCTTCGGCGAGCGTGTGCTGCGCCGCACCAGCCGCGACTATGCGCCCTGGCACGTGATCGAGGGCGTCGACCCGCATTACCGCAGCCTGGCGGTGGGGCGCATCCTGCTGGAGAGTTTGCAGGCGGCGCTGGCCAACAAGCCGCTCAAGCACCAGGGCAACGTCGCACCGCTGGGGCGCAGCATCGACCAGAAGAGCCTGCTGGGCGCGCTCGACCTGAGCAAGCGCCTGGACAAGCGCGACTACGAGGAGCAACTGGTCACCGAGCAGGCGCGCCTGGCGGGGCTTCTGCGTAACAAGCACATGCGCCGGCATGCGCTGGTGGCGGTGTTCGAAGGCAACGACGCTGCTGGCAAGGGCGGGGCCATTCGCCGCGTGGCGGCAGCGCTGGACCCGCGCCAGTACCGCATCGTGCCGATTGCCGCGCCCACCGAGGAAGAACGTGCCCAGCCGTACCTCTGGCGGTTCTGGCGGCACATCCCGGCGCGCGGCAAATTCACCGTCTTCGACCGCTCCTGGTATGGCCGGGTGCTGGTGGAGCGGGTCGAGGGCTTTTGCAGCCCAGCCGACTGGATGCGCGCCTACGGCGAGATCAACGATTTCGAGGAACAGTTGCGCAATGCCGGCGTGGTGGTCGTCAAGTTCTGGTTGGCCATCGACCAGCAGACCCAGCTCGAGCGGTTCGAGGAGCGTGAACAGATCCCGTTCAAGCGCTACAAGATCACCGAGGAAGACTGGCGCAACCGTGACAAGTGGGATGTGTACGCGGAGGCGGTGGGCGACATGGTCGACCGCACCAGTACCGAGATCGCGCCGTGGACCCTGGTGGAGGCCAACGACAAGCGCTGGGCACGGGTGAAGGTGCTGCGCACGATCAACGAGGCCCTGGAGGCGGCGTTCGCCAAGAAGTAGGAGCGGCCTTGTGCCGCGAAAGGGCCGCGTAGCGGCCCCGTCCATGTGTAAACCGAGCAGCCCAGAGGGCCGCTTTGCGGCCCTTTCGCGGCGCAAGGCCGCTCCTACAAGACGGTGTCAGCCCGGCTGGGGCAATCAGACATGCACTCAGGGAATGACCTGATGAAATCTTTTCCCGCCACGTTCCCCCCGCCAAGCCCTTAGACTGCACTTCTCCCGCTACCGGCCTGATCGAGGACACCATGCACATTTCTTCCGGCCGCTGGGCTTACGGCCTGTCGCTGGCCCTGATGACCGCGTTTCTCTGGGGCATCCTGCCGATCAAGCTCAAACAGGTGCTGCAGGTGATGGACCCGGTGACGGTCACCTGGTACCGCCTGAGCGTTTCGGGTGGCCTGCTGTTCGCCTGGCTGGCGGCCAATCGGCGGCTACCGTCGTTCAGGCACCTGGGCCTCAAGGGCAAGGGGCTGGTGGCGGTCGCGGTGGGTGGTCTGGTCGGCAACTATGTGCTGTACCTGGTCGGGCTCAACCTGCTCAGCCCCGGTACGGCGCAACTGGTGGTACAGCTCGGGCCGGTACTGTTGCTGGTGGCCAGCGTATTCGTGTTCAAGGAACGCTTCAGCCTCGGGCAGGGCCTGGGGTTGCTGGTGTTGCTGGCAGGCTTCGGGTTGTTCTTCAACCAGCGCCTGGAGGAGCTGTTCACATCGCTCGGCACCTACACCACCGGTGTGCTGACCATCATCCTCGCCACCAGCATCTGGGTGTTCTACGCCCTGAGCCAGAAGCAATTGCTGACGGTGTGGAACTCGCAGCAGGTGATGATGGTGATCTACCTGTGCTGCGCGCTGCTGCTCACGCCCTGGGTGCATCCACTGGAGGCGCTGCAACTGAGCCCGGTGCAGGGCTGGCTGCTGCTGGCCTGCTGCCTCAACACCCTGGTGGCCTATGGTGCGTTCGCCGAGGCGTTGGCGCATTGGGAGGCCTCGCGGGTGAGTGCCACGCTGGCGCTGACGCCGCTGGTGACCTTTGTCGCCGTGGCATCGGCGGCCTGGGTGTGGCCGGAGCATGTGCAGGCCGAGGATATCAATGGCCTGGGGTATGTGGGCGCGGTGACGGTGGTGCTGGGTTCGGCGCTGGTGGCATTGGGGCCATCGCTGGTGGCGGGGTGGAAGGCGAGGCGGGCAGAAGTGCTGCGTTGATCGGTTCGCCGGCAAGCCGGCGCCTACGGAAGCGATCCCTGTAGGAGCCGGCTTGCCGGCGAACCAGCAGATCAGCCCTTGCCCCCTGGCGCCAGCATGTTCTCCGGCCGCACCCATTGGTCGAACTGCTCGTTGGTCAGGTACTTCAGCTCCAGCGCCGCCTCCCGCAGGGTCTTGCCTTCGCTGTAGGCCTTTTTGGCGATTTCCGCCGCCTTGTCATAACCGATGTGCGGGTTCAGCGCCGTCACCAGCATCAGCCCGCGCTCCAGGTGCGCCGCCATCTGCCCGGCATCCGGCTCGATCCCGGCCACGCAATGCTGCTGGAAGTTGTGGCAGCCATCGGCCAGCAGTTCGATCGACTGCAGCAAATTGTGGATGATCACCGGCTTGAACACGTTCAACTGCAAATGCCCCTGGCTCGCGGCGAAGCCGATCGCCGCGTCGTTGCCCAGCACCTGGCAGGCCAGCATCGACAAGGCCTCGCATTGGGTCGGGTTGACCTTACCGGGCATGATCGAACTGCCGGGCTCGTTGGCCGGCAGGCGTACTTCGGCAAGCCCGGCGCGCGGGCCCGAACCCAGCAGGCGCAAGTCGTTGGCAATCTTCATCAACGCCACGGCCAGGGTTTTCAGCGCGCCCGCCAGGCTGGTCAGCGGCTCGTGGCCGGCGAGGGCGGCGAACTTGTTCGGCGCGGTCACGAACGGCAGGCCGGACAGGGCGGCCAGTTCGGCGGCGATGGCTTCGGCGAAACCGTGCGGTGCATTGAGCCCGGTGCCCACGGCGGTGCCGCCCTGGGCCAGTTCGCAGACCGCCGGCAGGGTCGCGCGGATGGCGCGCTGGGCGTAGTCGAGCTGGGCGACGAACGCCGACACCTCCTGGCCAAAGGTGATGGGGGTGGCATCCATCATGTGTGTGCGGCCAGTTTTGACCAGATCCTTGTGGCGCTCCGACAGCTCCTTCAATCCTGAAGCGAGTTCGTTTATCGCGGGCAACAGCTTCTCATGCACCGCCTGGGCGGCAGCGATATGCATGGCGGTGGGGAAGCAGTCGTTGGAACTCTGTGAACGGTTGACGTGGTCGTTGGGGTGTACTGGCGTCTTGCCGCCGCGACCCTTGCCGGCCAGTTCATTGGCGCGCCCGGCGATCACTTCGTTGACGTTCATGTTGCTCTGGGTGCCGCTGCCGGTCTGCCAGACCACCAACGGGAACTGGTCGTCATGTTCGCCATCCAGCACTTCATCGGCAGCCTGTTCGATCAGCCGGGCGATGTCGGCGGGCAGGTCGCCGTTGCGATCGTTGACCCGCGCCGCCGCTTTCTTGATCAACGCCAGGGCATGCAGCACCGCGAGCGGCATGCGCTCCTTGCCGATGGCGAAGTTGATCAGCGAACGCTGGGTCTGCGCACCCCAGTAGGCGTCCTCCGGAACTTCGACCGGGCCCAGGCTGTCTGTCTCGATACGGCTCATGCTGCGCTCACTCCTTTGTAGTCCGAAATCGCAGTTTAGGCCCTGATTCGACAGCGCGGTTCCATCGTTTGTCGTGCCACTTGAGCACTTCGCCACCACGGCGCAGAATGCTCTACTCTGAGGTGCTCGCCTCTCTTTCTTGAAGGAAATGCAATGACCCGTCTTCGTGTCCTCTGTGCCGCCGTTGCCCTGGTCTGCGCCAGCGGCCAGGTACTCGCCGCAACCCCCAGCCACAATGCTGCCGCCGAGAAATTCCTGACCCTGGCCAATGCCGACAAGCTGGGCACCCCGGTGTACATGCAGGTCCAGCAGATGTTCGCCCAGCGTTTCGAACAAACCAAGGCGCCAGCCGCCAAGAAGTCCGTCCTCGATAGCTACCAGGCCAAGGCCAACGCCGCCCTGGACAACGCCATTGGCTGGAAGAAGCTCAAACCGAAGATGGTCGACCTGTACACCGCTACCTTCACCGAAGGCGAGCTGAACGACCTGGTCAAGTTCTACGAGTCGCCGCTGGGCAAGAAAGTCCTGCGCGAAATGCCTAAAGTCACCCAGCAATCGGCCCAACTGACCCAGCAAAGCCTGGAGCCGGCCGTGCCGGTGGTGAACAAGTTGCTCGACGACATGACCAAGGAACTCGACCCGAACGCCGGCAAGGCGCCAGCGAAGAAGTGAGCCTGACGCGATGAGCATGCAGCAACGCATCGAGCAGCAACTGGCGCCACTGGGCACCCAGCACCTCGAAGTGCACAACGAGAGCCACATGCACAGCCGTGGCCAGGAAACGCACTACAAGGCGGTGCTGGTCAGCGAGCAGTTCGCCGGGCTGAACAGCGTCAAGCGCCACCAGAAGGTCTACGCCACCATGGGTGAGCTGATGGGCGAGATCCACGCCCTGGCCATCCATACCTACACGCCCGAAGAATGGGCGGCGGTCGGTGTGGCGCCAGCCTCGCCGGTGTGCGCCGGCGGCGGGCACTGAATCCTTTCCGTCGTTCTGGTACAATCCGCGTCATTCCCTTGGGGGCCGCCGCGCGGCCCATCGCCGGCAAGCCAGCTTCTACAAAACCTGTAGGAGCCGGCTTGCCGGCGATGGGCTGCGCAGCAGCCCCCTTGCTTTTGTCAAACCCGGTCCGCCCCTTACGAGGGCAACCACCTGGAGATGCACATCCATGTCCCAACCGATCGTCGTGGCGGCGTTGTACAAGTTCGTCACCCTGGAAGACTACGTCGAACTGCGCGAGCCCCTGCTCAAGGCCATGACCGACAACGGCGTCAAAGGCACCCTGTTGCTGGCCAATGAAGGCATCAACGGCACCGTGTCGGCCACCCGCGAAGGCATCGATGCGCTGCTCGCCTGGCTGCGCAACGACCCGCGCCTGGTGGATGTCGACCATAAAGAGTCGTACTGCGACGAGCAGCCGTTCTACCGCACCAAGGTCAAGCTCAAGAAAGAGATCGTCACCCTGGGCGTGCCGGGCGTGGACCCGAACAAGGCGGTGGGCACCTATGTCGACCCGAAAGACTGGAACGCCCTGATCAGCGACCCGGAAGTGCTGCTGATCGACACCCGCAACGACTACGAAGTGGCCATCGGCACCTTCAAGGGCGCCGTCGACCCGAAGACCGAAACCTTCCGCGAGTTCCCCGACTACATCAAGGCCAACTTCGACCCGAGCAAGCACAAGAAGGTGGCCATGTTCTGCACCGGCGGCATCCGCTGTGAGAAAGCGTCCAGCTACATGCTCGGTGAGGGCTTCGAAGCCGTCTATCATCTCAAAGGCGGCATCCTGAAATACTTCGAGGAAGTAGCCCAGGAAGAAAGCCTCTGGGACGGCGACTGCTTCGTCTTCGACAACCGGGTCACCGTGCGTCACGACCTGAGCGAGGGCGAGTACGACCAGTGCCATGCCTGCCGCCACCCGATCGATGTGAAGGACCGGGAGTCGGAGCACTATTCGCCAGGCGTGAGCTGCCCGCATTGCTGGGACACCCTGAGCGAGAAGACCCGGCGCAGCGCCATCGACCGCCAGAAGCAGATCGAGCTGGCCAAGGCGCGCAACCAACCGCACCCGATCGGCTACAACTACAAAGCCGAGGCTTGATGCATGTCCGCACGCCTGCTCTATGTGATGGACCCGATGTGCTCCTGGTGCTGGGGTTTCGCTCCGGTGGCCGAGGCATTGATCGCCCAGGCCCGTGAGGCCGGGGTCGGCACCCGGCTGGTGCCGGGCGGCCTGCGCAGCGGCGGCAGCGCCCTGGACGCCTCGACCCGCAAGTACATCCTCGAGCATTGGCAGGCCGTGCATGATGCCACCGGGCAGCCGTTCCGCTTCGAAGGCGCGATGCCCGACGGTTTCGTCTATGACACCGAACCTGCGTGCCGCGCGCTGGTCGCGGCGCGGGAGCTGGATGACCAGCGCGCCTGGCGTTTGCTCAAGCTGATCCAGCGTTCGTTCTACGAGCAGGGCGTCGACGTCACCCGTGCCCCGCAACTGGTGGACCTGGCCGAGCAGGCCGGATACGACCGTGAGCCGTTCGCGCACCGTTTTGCCAGCCATGACACCCGGGCCGCCACCAGCGCCGATTTTGCCTGGGTGCAGGACCTGGGTATCGCCGGTTTCCCCACGCTGCTCGCCGAGCGCAATGGCCAACTGGCACTGCTGACCAACGGCTACCAGCCGCTGGAAAGCCTGCAGCCCTTGCTCGGCCGCTGGCTGCAGCAGGCCACCTGTGCTTGATCTGCCAGGGTCGCCAGACCCTGTGCCAGGGAAGCCCCCTGCCGTGCCTGATCGCCTGAGCTGGGCGGAAATCCGCCGCCTGGCCCTGCAACACAGGAAAGCCCTGTGGACCGCCAACCTGGTGGCCGTGCTCGCGGCCCTGTGCAGCGTGCCGATCCCGCTGCTGCTGCCGCTGCTGGTGGACGAAGTGCTGCTGGGGCATGGCGACGCCGCGCTGAAGTGGATGAACAACTTCCTGCCTGCCGGCTGGCAGGTCGCGGCTGGCTACATCGGCCTGATGCTGTGCGCCACCCTGGGCCTGCGTTTGGCCGCGCTGGCGTTCAATGTGGTCCAGGCCAAGCTGTTCGCCGGGCTGGCCAAGGATATCGTCTACCGCCTGCGCATTCGCCTGATCGAGCGGCTCAAGCGTATTTCCCTCAAGGAATACGAGAGCCTGGGCAGCGGCACGGTGACCACCCATCTGGTTACCGACCTGGATACCCTCGACAAATTCGTCGGTGAAACCCTCAGCCGCTTCCTGGTGGCCGTACTGACGCTGACCGGCACCGCCGCGATCCTGATCTGGATGCACTGGCAGCTGGCATTGCTGATCCTGCTGTTCAACCCACTGGTGATCTACTTCACCGTGCAGTTGGGCAAGCGCGTCAAGCACCTGAAGAAGCTTGAGAACGACAGTACCGCACGTTTCACCCAGGCGCTGACCGAAACGTTGGACGCCATCCAGGAAATCCGTGCCGGCAACCGCCAGGGGTATTTCCTCGGGCGCCTGGGCCTGCGCGCCCGCGAGGTGCGTGACTATGCCGTGGCCTCGCAGTGGAAGAGCGATGCCAGTGGCCGCGCCAGTGGCCTGCTGTTCCAGTTCGGTATCGATATCTTCCGCGCCGCGGCCATGCTTACCGTGCTGTTCTCCGACCTGTCCATCGGCCAGATGCTGGCGGTGTTCAGCTACCTGTGGTTCATGATTGGCCCGGTGGAGCAGCTGTTGAACCTGCAATACGCCTACTACGCGGCAGGTGGGGCGCTCAGCCGGCTCAATGAGCTGCTGGCGCGTGCCGACGAGCCACAGTATCCGGCGGCCAGCGATCCGTTCGCCGGGCGCGAGACGGTGGGGCTTGAAGTGCGCGACCTGCGTTTTGCCTACGCGGAAGAACCCGTACTCGACCAGCTCAACCTGTCCATTGCCCCGGGCGAGAAGGTGGCCATCGTCGGCGCCAGTGGTGGTGGCAAGAGCACCCTGGTGCAGTTGCTGCTGGGGTTGTACAGCGCCCAGGCCGGGACCATTCGTTTTGGTGGCGCCAGCCTGCAGGAGATTGGCCTGGAGACGCTGCGCGAGAACGTCGCGGTGGTGCTGCAGCACCCGTCGCTGTTCAACGACAGCGTGCGCGCCAACCTCACCATGGGCCGTGACTGCAGCGACGAAGCCTGCTGGCAGGCGCTGCGCATCGCCCAGCTGGATGCCACCATCGCCGCCTTGCCCCAGAGGCTGGACAGCGTGGTCGGGCGCTCAGGGGTGCGTCTGTCCGGCGGCCAGCGTCAGCGATTGGCGATTGCCCGCATGGTGCTGGCCGAGCCCAAGGTGGTCATCCTCGACGAAGCCACCTCGGCACTGGACGCGGCCACCGAGTACAACCTGCACCAGGCCTTGGCACGTTTCCTCAGCGGCCGCACCACCCTGATCATTGCCCACCGCCTTTCGGCGGTGAAGCAGGCCGACCGGGTGCTGGTGTTCGACGGCGGGCACGTGGCCGAGGATGGCGGTCACCAGCAACTGATCGCCGAAGGTGGGTTGTACGCCAAGCTGTACGGGCATTTGCAGCAGACTTGAGAAAAACAGCTGCAAGTTTCAAGCTGCAAGCTACAAGTGAGGGCAACTTTGTTTTTTCTTGCGGCTTGTGGCTTGTAGCTTGTCGCTGCCTCATGGCAAATGGCCTACGCTGTGCTTGTCTAGGTCGATTCGTGCCTTATCTGCCGCAGTGACAGGGACCACATGAAGGGAAATCGGACGCTCGAGGCACCAAGGCTGCTGGGTATCATCTGGCCTTTCGTCGCCGTTGTGGTCTTCCAGGTGCTGCTGGGCAGCCTGAGCCTCTATGCATTGTCCGCCATGCGCGCCTATGTGGCAGGCGAGAGCTTGTGGTCCAAGGCGCAGAAAGACGCCATCTACTATCTGAGCCTCTACGCCGAAGACCGTGATCCGCGGACGTTCGAGCGCTACCAGCGAGCCATCCTCGTACCGAAAGGCGACCATGACCTGCGCCTGGCCCTGGATCGCCCCGAGCCGGACCTCGAGGCTGCGCGCGCGGGTATCCTGCAGGGCGGCAACCACCCCGACGATGTCGCCCGGATCATCTGGTTCTACCGCAATTTCCGCCATATCAGCTACATGGAAACGGCCATCGATCTCTGGGATGTGGGTGACGACTACCTGCGCCAGCTCGATGTGCTGGCCGTGCAGATGCGCGACGGCTTCAACGCCGGTGGCGTCGAGGCGCGGCAGGTGCTGGACTGGAAGGCGCATATCGTTGCCATCAACGATGGCGTGACGCCGGCCGCCAAGGCGTTCAGCGATGCGCTGGGCGAAGGCTCGCGGGTACTGCTCAAGGTACTCATGCTCACCAACCTGGCCACGGCGCTGTTCCTGATCGCCATGGCCTGGCGGCGCTCGAGCAAGTTGCTGGCCCAGCGCCAGGCCTTCGCCATCGCCTTGCAGGAGGAGAAGGAGCGGGCGCAGATCACCCTCGAGTCGATCGGTGACGCCGTGATCACTGCCGATGTCGACGGCTGTATCGCCTATATGAATCCGGCCGCTGAGCAGTTGACCCATTGGCAGGCCGCCCAGGCGCAGGGGCTGCCCCTGGCGGCCCTGTTCAGCCTGCTCGACGAGAACGCCGAAAGCGACAGCCGCACGTTGGTCGAGCAGGTGCTTAGTGGCAGCCTCAAGGGTGGTGCCGAGCACGCCCGGCTGATCCAGCGCCTGGACGGCAGTACCGTGTCGGTCAACCTGGTGGGGTCGCCCATCCTCACCGAAGGGCAGGTCAGCGGCATCGTCGTGGTGCTGCACGACATGACCCAGGAGCGCCAGTACATCGCCAACCTGTCCTGGCAGGCCACCCATGACGCGCTCACCGGCCTGGCCAACCGGCGCGAGTTCGAGTATCGCCTGGAGCAGGCGCTCAATGCCCTGGCGCGCCAGGCTGGGCGCCATTCGCTGATGTTCCTCGACCTCGATCAGTTCAAGTTGGTCAATGACACCTGTGGGCATGCCGCCGGCGACGAGTTGCTGCGGCATATCTGTGCAGTGCTGCAATCCGGTCTGCGCGAGGGCGACACACTGGCCCGACTGGGCGGTGACGAGTTCGGCGTGCTGCTGGAGAACTGCCCGCCGGACCAGGCCGAGCGCATCGCCGAGCACCTGCGCCAAGCGGTGCAAAGCCTGCATTTCGTCTGGAAGGGGCGGCCCTTCGTTACCACGGTCAGCATTGGCCTGGTGCATATTGCCCAGCCGCCCGGCACCCTGGAAGCCTCGCTGCGCGCCGCCGACATGGCTTGCTACATGGCCAAGGAAAAAGGCCGCAACCGGGTCCAGGTGTACCATGCCGACGACAGCGAGCTGTCCATGCGTTTCGGCGAGATGGCCTGGATCCAGCGCCTGCACGTGGCCCTGGAAGAAAACCGCTTCTGCCTCTATGCCCAGGAAATTGCCCCCCTGCGGCCACACGAAGGCGCTGGGCATCTCGAGATCCTGCTGCGCCTGCACGACGAAAACGGTCGCACCATCCTGCCGGACAGTTTCATCCCCGCCGCCGAACGCTATGGCCTCATGACCGCCCTCGATCGTTGGGTGGTGCGCAGTGTGTTCCAGGTGGTGCGCCAGTGCCTGGACGAAGGCCGTGAAGGGCCGCTGGCGATGTGTGCGATCAACCTGTCGGGGTCGAGCATCGGCGATGACAAGTTCCTCGAGTACCTGCAGCGGCTGTTCGAGGAGTTTTCCATCCCACCCTGGCTGATTTGTTTTGAAATTACCGAAACCAGCGCGATCGCCAATCTGGGCAGTGCGATTCGATTCATCAATGAATTGAAGGCGCTGGGCTGTAAATTCTCCCTGGATGACTTCTGTGCCGGAATGTCGTCATTCGCCTATTTGAAGCATTTGCCTGTAGACTTCCTGAAGATCGACGGAAGTTTCGTCAAGGACATGCTCGATGACCCGATCAACCGGGCGATGGTCGAAGTGATCAATCACATCGGCCACGTCATGGGCAAGCGGACCATCGCCGAGTTCGTCGAGACGCCGTTGATCGAGCAGGCGTTGCAGGAGATCGGCGTGGACTATGCCCAGGGCTACCTCATCGAACGCCCGCAGGTCTTCACCTGCGACAGCCTGCAGCGCCAACGGATTGCCGCGAGGCCCCTGCTGCACCGGGCGCCGGGGACCTTTCGCTGAACTTTGCCCGGTCATCACAGGGAATCAAGGAGCTGACAGTGATTGACGCGTTCGTAAGGATCGGACCATTGATGGATCCGGCCAGTTATCCGGATTGGGCCCAGCAACTGATCGAGGATTGCCGCGAAAGCAAGCGCCGAGTAGTCGAGCACGAGTTCTATCAGCGCCTGCGCGATGGCCAGCTGCGGCCGGCCACCATCCGCCAGTACCTGATAGGTGGCTGGCCGGTGGTCGAACAGTTTTCGTTGTACATGGCCCACAACCTCACCAAGACCCGTTATGCCCGCCATCCTGGAGAGGATATGGCGCGGCGCTGGCTGATGCGCAACATCCGCGTCGAACTCAACCATGCCGACTACTGGGTGCACTGGTGCCAGGCCCATGGCATTCACCTGCACGAGCTGCAGGCCCAGGAAGTGCCGCCCGAGCTCAATGGCCTGAACGACTGGTGCTGGCGGGTATGCGCCACCGAGTCGCTGGCCATCTCGATGGCGGCCACCAACTACGCCATCGAAGGCGCCACGGGCGAATGGTCGGCGGTGGTCTGCTCGACTGATACCTACGCCCAAGGCTTCCCCGAGGAAACCCGCAAGCGCGCGATGAAGTGGCTGAAGATGCACGCCCAGTACGACGATGCCCACCCGTGGGAGGCGTTGGAGATCATCTGCACCCTGGCCGGCGAGAACCCCACGCTGGGGTTGCGCACCGAGCTGCGCAGGTCGATCTGCAAGAGCTACGACTGCATGTTCCTGTTCCTGGAGCGTTGCATGCAGCTGGAAGGGCGTCAGCAGGGGCGGGTGCGCCCGGCACTGGCGGCAGGCTGAGAACGTTCGCCGGCAAGCCGGCTCCTGCAAGGTCAATCTCGTAGGAGCCGGCTTGCCGGCGAACAGGCCCTTATTGCGCGTTCAGCGCCTGCCCGTTCACATCCTTGCTGTCCGGCCCCATCAGGTACAGGTACACCGGCATGATCTCTTCGGGTAGCGGGTTGTTCTGCGGGTTTTCGCTCGGATACGCCTGGGCCCGCATCGCCGTGCGCGTGGCGCCCGGGTTGATGCTGTTGGCGCGTACCGGCGCGACACCTTCGAGCTCATCGGCGAGGGTCTGCATCAGCCCTTCGGTGGCGAACTTCGAAACGCCATAGGCGCCCCAGTAGGCCCGGCCCTTGCGCCCGACGCTGCTGGAGGTGAACACCACCGAGGCGTCCTCCGACAGCTTGAGCAGCGGCAGCAGGGTGCTGGTGAGCATGAAGGTGGCGTTGACGTTGATATGCATCACACGCATGAAATTGTCGCCGGACAACTGCTCCAGCGGTGTACGGGGGCCGATGATCGACGCGTTGTTGAGCAAGCCGTCGAGGCGCCCGAACTGCTCCTCGATCATCACCGCCAGTTCGTCGTACTGGTGGGGCAGGGCGGTTTCCAGGTTGAACGGGATCACCACGGGCTGCGGGTGGCCGGCGGCTTCGATCTGGTCGTACACCTCGTTGAGGTTGGCCTCGGTCTTGCCCAGTAGCAGCACGGTGGCGCCCAATGTTGCATAGGCTTTGGCAGCGGCGGCGCCGATGCCGCGGCCGGCGCCGGTGACGAGGATGATCCGGCCCTTTAGCAGGTCGGGGCGGGCGGTGTAGTCGAACATGTCAGATCCTTGAGTGAGAGCTGCAAGCTACAAGCTACAAGCAACAAGAGTGAGTTGGCGTGATGCCTGTCGGCTCTTGCAGCTTGAAGCATGTAGCTTGCCGCTGAAAGTCAGCAGCCACACAGCGCGCTGTCGATCACCTTGCGCAGTTCCAGCGGGTGGTCCACCACCACGTCGGCGCCCCAGTTGTTGGGGTTGTCCTCTGGATGAATATAGCCATAGCGCACGGCTGCGGTGCGGGTGCCGGCGTCGCGGCCGGACTCGATATCACGCAGATCGTCACCGACGAACAGCACGCTGGCCGGGTCGAGGTCGAGGGTCTTGCAGGCCAGGATCAACGGCTCGGGGTCGGGCTTGCTGTTTTTCACGTGGTCGGGGCAGATCAGCAGTGCCGAGCGCTCGGCCAGGCCCAGGCGTTGCATGATCGGCTCGGCAAAGCGCACCGGCTTGTTGGTGACCACGCCCCACAGCAGGTTGCCTTTCTCGATGTCGGCCAGCAGTTCCGGCATGCCGTCGAACAGTTTGCTGTGCACCGCACAATCACGCTGATAGCGCTCGAGGAACTCCAGGCGCAGGGCCTCGAAGCCTTCCGCGTCCGGGTCCATGGCGAAGGTCGCGGCGACCATGGCCCGGGCACCACCGGAAATCACGTCACGGATGCGTGCATCGTCGATGGTCGGCAGGCCGCGGTCGGTGAGCATTGCCTGGCAGATGGCGATAAAGTCCGGCGCCGTGTCCAGCAGGGTGCCGTCCATGTCGAAGAGTACTGCTCGCAGGCGCATGCTCATTCCTCGCGCAGGGTCTGGATCATGTAGTTGACGTCGACGTCGTTGCTCAGCTTGTAGTGCTTGGTCAACGGGTTGTACGTGAGGCCGATGATGTCCTTCACTTCAAGCCCGGCGACGCGGCTCCAGGCGCCCAGCTCCGAAGGGCGGATGAATTTCTTGAAGTCATGGGTGCCGCGCGGCAGCATCTTGAGGATGTACTCGGCGCCGATGATGGCCAGCAGGTAGGCTTTCGGATTGCGGTTGATGGTCGAGAAGAACACCTGGCCGCCCGGCTTGACCATGCGGTAGCAGGCGCGGATCACCGACGACGGGTCGGGCACGTGTTCGAGCATTTCCAGGCAGGTGACCACGTCGAACTGTTCGGGCATCTCCTCGGCCAGGGCCTCGGCGGTGATCTGCCGGTATTCGACGTCCACGCCGGATTCCAGCTGGTGCAGTTGGGCTACTGCCAGCGGCGCCTCGCCCATGTCGATGCCGGTGACGGTGGCGCCGCGCTGGGCCATCGCCTCGCTGAGGATGCCGCCGCCGCAACCGACGTCCAGGACCTTCTTGCCGGCCAGGCTCACGCGCTCGTCGATCCAGTTGACCCGCAGCGGGTTGATGTCGTGCAGCGGCTTGAACTCGCTCTCGCGGTCCCACCAGCGATGGGCCAGGGCCTCGAACTTGGCGATTTCGGCGTGGTCGACGTTGCTCATGTGAACAGTCCTCTGAATCTTCGATGAAAGTGCTACAGGGCGGCAGCCGTGGCTGCCGGCCGGTTATTCGTTGCGCCCGCCGATGCGGGCTCCCCAGGCGCGGGCCGTGCTGGCCAGCGCGGCTTCGTCCATCTGCGTCAGGCGGCGGTCTTGAACCAGAACATGGCCGGCGACCCAGACGTCTTTCACGCAATCGCGGCCGGTGGCGTAGATCAGTTGCGAGACCGGGTCGTGCACCGGTTGCTGCTGCAGGCCGGAGAGGTCGAAGGCGACCAGGTCGGCGGCCTTGCCTACTTCCAGCGAGCCGGTGATGGCCTCCAATCCCAGTGCCCGGGCGCCATTGAGCGTGGCCATGCGCAGGGCGCGATGGGCGTCCAGCGCCGTGGCCGTACCTGCGACCGCCTTGGCCAGCAGGGCGGCGGTACGGGTCTCGCCGAGCAGGTCGAGGTCGTTGTTGCTGGCGGCGCCGTCGGTGCCGACCGCCACATTCACACCGGCCTGCCACAGGCGCTCCACCGGGCAGAAGCCGCTGGCCAGCTTGAGGTTGGATTCGGGGCAGTGGACCACGCTGGTGTTGCTTTCTACCAGCAGCGCCAGATCCTCGTCGCTGACCTGGGTCATGTGCACCGCCTGCAGGTTGGGGCCGAGCAGGCCCAGGCGGGCGAGGCGGGCCAGTGGGCGCTCGCCGTTATCCTTGAGGGCCTGCTCGATTTCGCTGGCGGTCTCGTGGATATGCATGTGCACGGGCGCGTCGAGCTGGTCGGCGATGATGCGTATCTTCTCCAGGTTCGCGTCACTGACGGTATAGGGGGCATGCGGGCCAAGGGCGACAGTGATACGCGGGTGGTGGCGCAGGTCGCCGAACAGCTCGATGGCCAGGTGCAGGCCTTCTTCCGGTGTGCGGGCGCCGGGGATGGGGAAGTCCAGCAGGGGGGCGTCGATTTGCGCGCGGATGCCACTGCGGTGCACGCGGTCGCAGGCTTCGCGGGGGAAGAAGTACATGTCGGCGAAACAGGTGATGCCGCCCTTGAGCTGTTCAGCAATGGCAAGGTCCGTGCCGTCGCGCACGAAGGCTTCATCGACCCAGCGCCCTTCGGCCGGCCAGATGTGCTCCTCGAGCCAGGTCATCAGCGGCAGGTCGTCGGCCAGCCCCCGGAACAACGACATGGCGGCATGGCCGTGAGCATTGACCAGGCCGGGGGTGAGCAGGCAATCGGGGAGCTCCCGCACCTGTTTTGCCAATGGGGCGCGCTCACGCGGCCCGAGCCAGGCGATCTGGCCATCGCGGATGCCCAGCGCATGATGTTCCAGCACCACGCCAGCCGGCTCCACGGGTACCAGCCAGCGCGGTGCCAGCAACAGGTCAAGGGGGGGCATGGAGGAAGACATGCGCGGTATATACCAGGGTCGGTTCGGTTAAACGCGCAGTATACCCGAGCGGCCGCGGCTGAGGGTCGCTATAATCGCCGCCTTTTGATGCCAGGGCGACGGGGAGAGGCGATGCGCGAGCAACTGATGGCGGCGGAGACGGTGACGGGCATCGAATGGCACGATGGCGCGCTGCACCTGCTCGACCAGCGCCTGCTGCCATTGGAGCAGTGCTGGCTGACTTGCACCAGTGTGGCGCAGGTGGCCGAGGCGATCAGCGACATGGTGGTGCGCGGCGCTCCGGCAATCGGCATTAGCGCCGCCTATGGGCTGGTGCTGGCGTTGCGTCAGCGCCTGGCCGAAGGCGAGGGGTGGGAGGAGTCCCTGGAAGAGGACTTCCTGGCGCTGGGCGAGGCGCGCCCCACGCCTGCCAACCTGTTCTGGGCGCTCAATCGCATGCGTGAGCGCCTGCAGCGCCTGCGTCCAGGCGAGGATGTGCTGGCAGTCATGGAGGCCGAGGCGATCGCCATCCATGAAAGTGATCGTGAAGCCAACCTGACCATGGCCCAGTTCGGTGTGGAGCAGATCCGCAAGCACCAAGGCAGCGAGCAGGCCCTGCTCACCCATGGCAACGCCGGGGCACTGGCTACCGGTGGCTTTGGCACCGCCTTGGGGGTGATTCGCGCCGCCACGCTGGAGGGGATGGTCGAGCAGGTTTATGCCTGTGAATCCCGTCCGTGGCTGCAAGGGTCGCGGCTGACCGCGTGGGAGCTGGCCGCCGACGGCGTGCCAGTGACCGTGGTTGCCGATGCGGCGGCAGGGCACCTGATGAAAACCAAGGGCATCAGTTGGGTGGTGGTCGGCGCCGACTGCATCGCCGCCAATGGCGACGTGGCGGCGAAGATCGGCACCTACCAGATAGCGGTGGCGGCCATGCATCACGGGCTGCGCTTCATGGTGGTGGCGCCCAGCAGCAGCATCGACCTGAACCTGGCCACGGGCGAGGATATCCCGCTGGAGACGCGCGGCGTGGAAGAGTTGCTGGAAGTGGCGGGTATCCAAGTCACGGCCGATGTCGAGGTGTACAACCCGGTGGTCGATGTCACGCCAGCCGACCTGATCGACGTGATCGTTACCGAAAAGGGCGTGGTCGAACGCCCGGATGCGGCGAAAATCGCCCAGCTGATGTGTCGCAAACGCCTCCACTGAGGCGTTTTTCAATTCATTCGGATGGTGCTGCATGGCAACCTGCCGCATCTCCCATGCGTCCAGCGTTTGTGATACCATCCGGCAGTTTCCAAGGCCGTTCTTTGCAGCGGCCTTCATTGCGCAGATCCATGGCACAACTCATTGATTTGTCGTATGTCGTCGCTTCCCTTCACGCAGCGGCGGCGAGCTTCGTTCGTCCTACGAGGGACCAGGCGAAGTTTCACCAGAAAAAGGAATCAGGCTTCTCATGGGCGAACTGGCCAAAGAAATCCTCCCGGTCAATATCGAAGACGAACTGAGACAGTCTTACCTCGACTACGCGATGAGCGTGATTGTCGGGCGAGCGCTGCCCGATGCGCGTGACGGCTTGAAGCCCGTGCATCGTCGCGTTCTCTATGCGATGAGCGAGCTGGGCAACGACTGGAACAAGCCGTACAAGAAATCCGCCCGTGTGGTCGGTGACGTGATCGGTAAGTACCACCCGCACGGCGACACTGCCGTGTACGACACCATCGTGCGCATGGCGCAGCCGTTCTCGCTGCGCTACCTGCTGGTCGATGGCCAGGGCAACTTCGGTTCGGTGGACGGCGACAACGCCGCGGCCATGCGATACACCGAAGTGCGCATGTCCAAGCTGGCCCACGAGCTGCTGGCCGACCTGCATAAAGAAACCGTCGACTGGGTGCCCAACTACGACGGTACCGAGCAGATCCCGGCGGTCATGCCGACCAAGATCCCCAACCTGCTGGTCAACGGTTCCAGCGGTATCGCCGTGGGCATGGCCACCAACATCCCGCCGCACAACCTGGGCGAAGTGATCGATGGTTGCCTGGCGCTGATCGATAATTCCGACATCACGGTCGATGAGCTGATGCAGTTCATCCCGGGCCCGGACTTCCCGACAGCAGGCCTGATCAACGGTCGTCAGGGCATCATCGAGGCCTATCGCACCGGCCGTGGCCGCATTTATATGCGCGCCCGTTCGGAAATCGAAGACATCGACAAGGTCGGTGGCCGCCAGCAGATCGTCGTTACCGAGCTCCCTTACCAGCTGAACAAGGCGCGTCTGATCGAGAAGATCGCCGAGCTGGTCAAGGAGAAGAAGATCGAAGGCATCACCGAGCTGCGCGATGAGTCCGACAAGGACGGCATGCGCATCGTCATCGAGCTGCGTCGCGGCGAGGTGCCGGAGGTGGTGCTCAACAACCTCTACCAGCAGACTCAGCTGCAGAGCGTGTTCGGCATCAACATCGTCGCCCTGATCGACGGTCGTCCGCGCCTGCTGAACCTGAAGGACTTGCTCGAAGCGTTCGTCCGTCACCGCCGTGAGGTAGTGACGCGTCGTACCGTGTTCGAGCTGCGCAAGGCCCGTGAGCGCGGTCACATTCTCGAAGGTCAGGCCGTTGCGCTGTCCAACATCGATCCGGTCATCGCCCTGATCAAGGCTTCGCCGACGCCGTCCGAGGCCAAGGAAGCCCTGGTCAGCACCGCCTGGGAATCCAGCGCCGTGCAGGTGATGGTCGAGCGCGCTGGCGCCGACTCCTGCCGCCCGGAAGACCTGCCGGAGCAGTATGGTCTGCGTGAAGGCAAGTACTACCTGTCGCCGGAACAGGCCCAGGCCATCCTCGACCTGCGTCTGCACCGCCTGACCGGCCTGGAGCATGAGAAGCTGCTGGCTGAGTACCAGGAAATCCTGGAGCAGATCGGTGAACTGATCCGCATCCTCAGCAGCGCCGAGCGCCTGATGGAAGTGATCCGCGAAGAGCTCGAAGCGATCCGTGCCGAGTACGGCGATGCCCGTCGCACCGAAATCCTCGATGCCCGTCACGACCTCAACTACGGGGACATGATCCCCGAAGAAGAGCGCGTGGTGACCATCTCCCACGGCGGCTACGCCAAGACGCAACCGTTGTCCGCCTACCAGGCCCAGCGCCGTGGCGGCAAGGGCAAGTCGGCGACCGGCGTGAAGGACGAGGACTACATCGAACACCTGCTGGTCGCCAACAGCCATGCGACGCTCCTGCTGTTCTCCAGCAAGGGTAAGGTGTACTGGCTCAAGACGTATGACATTCCCGAGGCCTCCCGCGCCGCCCGTGGCCGTCCGCTGGTCAACCTGCTGCCGCTGGAGGAGGGTGAGCGCATCACCGCCATGCTGCAGATCGACCTGGAAGCCCTGCAGCAGCACGCCGATCCGGAAGAAGAGCTGGAAGACGGTGACGACGGTGTGATCGAGGGTGAGCTGGTCGAGGTCGAGGAAGTCGACGAGGAAGACGGCGACACGCCAGAGTGGGCTGCCGAGCCTACCGGCGCCTACATCTTCATGGCCACTGCCTCCGGTACCGTCAAGAAGACCCCGCTGGTGCAGTTCGCTCGTCCGCGCTCCAATGGCCTGATCGCCTTGAAGCTCAAGGAGGGTGACACCTTGATCGCCGCTGCTATCACCGACGGTGCCAAGGAAGTCATGATGTTCTCCGACGCCGGCAAGGTGATCCGCTTCGCCGAGAGCGTGGTGCGCGAAATGGGCCGTACCGCCCGTGGCGTGCGTGGCATGAAGCTGGGCAAGGGGCAGCGCATCATTTCCATGCTGATTCCGGAGTCTGGCGCGCAAATCCTTACCGCCTCCGAGCGCGGCTTCGGCAAGCGTACTCCGCTGTCGAAGTTCCCGCGTCGTGGTCGTGGTGGCCAAGGTGTGATCGCCATGGGCACCAAGGGGCGCAACGGCCTGCTGACCGGCGCTATCCAGGTGCAGGAAGGCGAAGAGATCATGCTGATCTCCGATCAGGGTACTTTGGTGCGCACGCGGGTTGGCGAAGTGTCCAGCCTGGGCCGTAACACCCAGGGTGTTACGCTGATCAAGCTGGCCACCGACGAGACATTGGTCGGCGTGGAGCGTGTCCAGGAGCCATCCGAGGAAGAGCTCGACGAGCTGATCGAAACGGACGAGGAGGGCGCCCCGCTCGATGCGGTGGGCGAGGACGACGCGGGTGCTGAAGAGGCGCCTCAGGAATAAGTGAAGCAACAACCCGAGCGGGGCGACCAAGGTCGCCCCGTTTGACTGATTGGAACAGGCAACGCCGGCCCTTTGTAGGAGCGGCCTTGTGCCGCGAAAGGGCCGCGTGGCGGCCCCGGAATATTAGCGGCACAGTATGATCTGGGGGCTGCTTCGCAGCCCTTTCGCGGCGCAAGGCCGCTCCTACAGGGCTTGGCGAGCCTGCAAGTTACGATTTGTTCTATTTGGCAGAGCGAGAGTGGATGTGAGCAAACGAGCCTTTAACTTCTGCGCAGGCCCGGCCGCGCTTCCTGATGCTGTCCTGCAGCGTGCCCAGGCCGAAATGCTGGACTGGCGCGGCAAGGGTCTGTCGGTGATGGAAATGAGCCATCGCAGCGACGACTACGTGGCCATCGCCGAAAAGGCCGAACAGGACCTGCGCGATCTGCTGTCCGTCCCCTCCAACTACAAGGTGCTGTTCCTGCAGGGTGGTGCCAGCCAGCAGTTCGCCGAGATTCCGCTGAACCTGCTGCCGGAAAACGGCGTCGCTGATTACGTCGAGACCGGTATCTGGTCGAAAAAAGCCATCGAGGAAGCACGTCGCTTCGGTAGCGTCAACGTTGCTGCCAGCGCCAAGGCATACGATTACCTGGCGATCCCTGGCCAGAACGAATGGCAGCTGAGCAAGAACGCCGCCTACCTGCACTATGCGTCCAACGAGACCATCGGCGGCCTGCAGTTCGACTGGGTGCCCGAGGCCGGTGACGTACCGCTGGTGGTCGATATGTCCTCGGACATCCTCTCGCGCCCGATCGACGTCTCCCAGTACGGCCTGATCTACGCCGGTGCGCAGAAGAACATCGGCCCCAGCGGCCTGGTGGTGGTGATCGTGCGCGAAGACCTGCTGGGGCGCGCCCGCAGCAGTTGCCCGACCATGCTCGACTACAAGGTCTCGGCTGACAACGGCTCGATGTACAACACCCCGGCCACCTACTCCTGGTACCTCTCGGGCCTGGTGTTCGAGTGGCTCAAGGAGCAGGGTGGCGTCGAGGCGATGGAGCAGCGCAACCGCGCGAAGAAAGACCGCCTGTACGGTTTCATCGACGCCAGCGAGTTCTACACCAACCCGATCAGCCACAACGCCCGTTCGTGGATGAACGTGCCGTTCCGCCTGGCCGACGAGCGCCTGGACAAGGCCTTCCTCGCGGGCGCTGATGCCCGCGGCCTGCTGAACCTCAAGGGGCATCGTTCGGTTGGCGGCATGCGCGCCTCGATCTACAACGCCTTGGGTCTGGAGGCTGTCGAAGCCCTGGTCGGCTACATGGCCGAGTTCGAGAAGGAGCACGCTTGATGTCCGATCAGGAACTCAAGGCGCTGCGCGTTCGCATCGACAGCCTCGACGAGAAGATCCTCGAGCTGATCAGCGAGCGCGCCCGTTGCGCCCAGGAAGTCGCCAAGGTCAAGACCGCCACCCTCGCCGAAGGCGAGAAGCCGGTGTTCTACCGCCCCGAGCGCGAGGCAGCGGTGCTCAAGCGCGTCATGGAGCGCAACAAGGGGCCGTTGGACAACGAAGAGATGGCGCGGCTGTTCCGTGAAATCATGTCTTCCTGCCTGGCCCTGGAAGAGCCGCTCAAGATCGCCTACCTCGGCCCCGAGGGCACCTTCACCCAGGCGGCGGCCATGAAGCATTTCGGCCATGCCGTGGTCAGCCGCCCGATGGCGGCCATCGACGAGGTGTTCCGCGAGGTGGCGGCCGGTGCCGTCAACTTCGGCGTGGTGCCGGTGGAGAACTCCACCGAGGGTGCGGTCAGCCATACGCTGGACAGCTTCCTCGAGCACGACATGGTGATCTGTGGCGAAGTCGAGCTGCGTATCCACCACCACCTGTTGGTGGGTGAGAACACCAAGACCGACAGCATCACCCGCATCTACTCCCATGCCCAGTCGCTGGCCCAGTGCCGCAAGTGGCTGGACGCCCACTATCCGAACGTCGAGCGCGTGGCGGTGTCCAGCAACGCCGAGGCGGCCAAGCGGGTCAAGGGCGAGTGGAACTCGGCGGCGATCGCCGGCGACATGGCGGCCAACCTGTATGGCCTGACCCGTCTGGCCGAGAAGATCGAGGACCGCCCGGACAACTCCACGCGCTTCCTCATGATCGGCAGCCAGGAAGTGCCGCCGACCGGCGACGACAAGACCTCGATCATCGTCTCCATGAGCAACAAGCCGGGGGCGCTGCATGAGCTGCTCGTGCCGTTCCATGAAAACGGCATCGACCTCACTCGCATCGAAACCCGTCCGTCGCGTAGTGGTAAATGGACCTACGTGTTCTTCATCGACTTCGTCGGTCACCACCGCGATCCGTTGATCAAGGCGGTCCTGGAGCAGATCAGCCAGGAGGCCGTGGCGCTGAAGGTGCTGGGCTCCTATCCGAAGGCGGTGCTTTGATCTTGTCTGTGGGGGCCGCTTTGCGGCCCATCGCCGGCAAGCCGGCTCCTACGGATCTGCGCTGTCTCTGTAGGAGCCGGCTTGCCGGCGATGGGCTGCAAGGCAGCCCCAATGGGTCTCGCAGATTGCCTAGATTTCTGAACAGGGTTCGCACTCGTGGTTGATGTTGTAACAAAACAATCCGCACCGCTTATCGGTCGCCTGGTCGTGGTCGGCCTCGGTCTGATCGGCGGCTCGTTCGCCAAGGGCCTGCGCGAAAGCGGCCTGTGCCGCGAAGTGGTTGGTGTCGATCTCGATGCCGAGTCGCGCAAGCAGGCCGTAGCGCTGGGCGTGGTCGATCGCTGCGAGGAAGACCTCGCAGCCGCCTGTGTCGGCGCCGATGTCATTCAGTTGGCAGTACCGATCCTGGCCATGGAGAAACTTCTGGCTCGCCTGGCTCAGCTTGACCTGGGCGGCGCGGTGGTCACTGATGTGGGCAGTGCCAAGGGCAACGTGGTGCGTGCTGCTCGCGAGTCCTTCGCCGAGCGGCTGCTGCGCTTCGTGCCGGGACATCCGATCGCGGGTTCCGAGCAGAGTGGCGTGGAAGCTTCCAATGCGGCATTGTTCCGCCGCCACAAGGTGATCCTCACGCCGTTGCCGGAAACCGACCCGCAGGCATTGGCCCTGGTCGATCGTTTGTGGCGCGCGCTGGATGCCGACGTCGAGCATATGTCGGTCGAACGCCACGACGAAGTGTTGGCCGCGACCAGTCACTTGCCGCACCTGTTGGCCTTCGGTCTGGTCGACTCGCTGGCCAAGCGCAATGAAAACCTGGAGATCTTCCGGTACGCTGCGGGGGGCTTCCGCGATTTCACGAGAATCGCCGGCAGCGACCCGATCATGTGGCACGACATCTTCCTCGCCAACCGCGAGGCTGTCCTGCGCACCCTCGATACATTTCGCAGCGACCTCGGCGCCTTGCGCGACGCGGTCGATGCTGGGGACGGGCACCAGCTGCTGGGTGTTTTCACCCGCGCCCGGGTTGCCCGCGAGCATTTCAGTAAAATCCTGGCCCGCCGGGCCTATGTGGACGCTATGAACGCCAACGACCTGATTTTCCTGGCCCAACCTGGTGGCCGCGTGTCCGGACGGATTCGCGTACCAGGCGACAAATCGATCTCGCATCGCTCGATCATGCTCGGCTCGCTGGCCGAAGGCACCACCGAGGTGGAAGGTTTCCTTGAGGGCGAGGACGCCCTGGCTACCCTGCAGGCCTTCCGCGACATGGGCGTGGTCATCGAAGGCCCGCACCATGGTCGCGTGACCATTCATGGTGTTGGTCTGCACGGCCTCAAGCCGCCACCCGGGCCGCTGTACGTCGGCAATTCCGGCACCTCGATGCGCCTGCTGTCCGGCCTGCTGGCGGCGCAGCCGTTCGACACCACCATGACCGGCGATGCCTCGCTGTCCAAGCGCCCGATGAACCGCGTAGCCAATCCGCTGCGTGAAATGGGCGCGGTGGTCGAGACCGGTCCTGAAGGCCGTCCGCCACTGACCATTCGTGGTGGCCACAAGCTCAAGGCGCTGAACTACACGCTGCCGATGGCCAGTGCCCAGGTCAAATCCTGCCTGTTGCTCGCCGGCCTGTACGCCGAGGGCACCACCACCGTCACCGAGCCTGCGCCGACCCGCGACCATACCGAGCGCATGCTGCGTGGCTTCGGCTATGCGGTTGAGTCGAATGGTCCGGTCGCTTCCTTGCAGTCCGGCGGTAAGCTGACCGCCACCCGCATCGAAGTGCCGGCGGACATTTCCTCCTCGGCATTCTTCCTGGTGGCAGCGTCCATCGCCGAAGGTTCCGAACTGGTCCTGGAGCACGTCGGTATCAACCCGACCCGCACCGGCGTGATCGACATCCTGCGCCTGATGGGCGGCGACATTACCCTGGAAAACCAGCGTGAAGTCGGTGGCGAGCCTGTGGCGGACCTGCGCGTGCGCGGGGCGAAGCTCAAGGGTATCGAGATCCCCGAGCACCTGGTGCCACTGGCCATCGATGAGTTCCCAGTGCTGTTCGTCGCCGCGGCCTGCGCCGAAGGGCGTACCGTGCTGCGTGGTGCTGAAGAGCTGCGGGTGAAGGAGTCGGACCGCATCCAGGTGATGGCGGATGGTCTGATCGCCTTGGGCGTGAAGTGCGAGCCGACCCCGGATGGCATCATCATCGATGGTGGCCAGATCGGTGGCGGTGAAGTGCACGGTCACGGTGATCACCGTATCGCCATGGCCTTCAGCATTGCTTCTCTGCGCGCCAGTGCGCCGATTGTCATTCATGATTGCGCCAACGTCGCCACATCGTTCCCGAATTTCCTGGCGCTGTGCGCCGAAGTCGGTATTCGTGTTGCCGAAGAGGGCAAGTCGTGAGTTCGCAAGCACCGGTCATCACCATTGACGGGCCTAGCGGCTCGGGCAAAGGCACTGTCGCGGGCCTGCTGGCCCGTGAGCTGGGTTGGCGTTTGCTCGACTCCGGCGCCCTGTACCGGTTGCTGGCGTTCAACGCCAGTAACCACGGTGTCGACCTGACCAACGAAGAGTTGCTCAAGGCCCTGGCCGCTCATCTGGATGTGCAGTTCATCGCCGCCGAGCCGGGCAAGCTGCAGCAGATCATTCTTGAAGGCGAGGATGTCAGCAATGTCATCCGCACCGAGACTGTAGGTGCCGGCGCTTCGATGGTCGCCTCGTTGCCTGCGGTCCGCGAAGCATTGCTGCAACGCCAGCGCGCCTTCCGTGAGGCGCCCGGTCTGATTGCCGATGGCCGTGATATGGGGACTGTGGTGTTCCCGGACGCCCCCTTGAAAGTCTTCCTCACCGCCAGCGCAGAGGAGCGTGCTCGCCGACGCTACCTGCAGTTGAAGGGGAAGGGGGAAGATGTTAGTCTGTCAAGTCTGCTAGATGAGATCCGTGCGCGCGATGAGCGTGACACCCAGCGCGCAGTGGCCCCGCTCAAGCCGGCGGCCGATGCGATTCAGCTGGATTCCACGGAGCTGTCCATCGAGCAGGTGCTGCAACGCATCAGAAGCGAGCTCGCGCTGCGCGACCTCATCTGATGGAGAGGAGAGCAGGCAGGGGCACCAGTCAACGTCCTGCCGGCTTTTCTTTACTTAAACGAAACCCACATTGTCTGGAATGTGGCTATGGGCGTCTGTTTCGCCCGAATCTACAGGAATTAAAATGAGCGAAAGCTTTGCAGAACTCTTTGAAGAAAGCCTGAAAACCCTCAATCTTCAGCCGGGTGCCATCATCACCGGTATCGTTGTCGACATCGACGGCGACTGGGTTACCGTTCACGCTGGCCTGAAGTCCGAGGGCGTCATCCCGCTCGAGCAGTTCATCAACGAAGCTGGCGAGCTGTCCATCAAGGTCGGTGACGAAGTTCACGTTGCGCTGGATGCGGTCGAAGACGGCTTTGGCGAAACCAAGCTGTCCCGTGAAAAAGCCAAGCGCGCCGAGTGCTGGATTGTTCTGGAAGCTGCTTTCGCTGCCGAAGAAGTGGTCAAGGGCGTTATCAACGGTAAGGTTAAGGGCGGCTTCACTGTCGACGTTAACGGCATCCGTGCGTTCCTGCCGGGCTCCCTGGTTGATGTCCGCCCAGTGCGCGACACCACCCACCTGGAAGGCAAAGAGCTGGAATTCAAGGTCATCAAGCTGGACCAGAAGCGCAACAACGTTGTCGTTTCCCGTCGCAGCGTCCTGGAAGCCGAAAACAGCGCCGAGCGCGAAGCTCTGCTGGAATCGCTGCAGGAAGGCCAGCAGGTCAAGGGTATCGTCAAGAACCTCACCGACTACGGTGCGTTCGTCGACCTGGGCGGCGTCGATGGTCTGCTGCACATCACCGACATGGCCTGGAAGCGTATCAAGCACCCGTCCGAGATCGTCAACGTTGGTGACGAGATCGACGTCAAGGTCCTGAAGTACGATCGCGAGCGCAACCGCGTTTCGCTGGGTCTGAAGCAACTGGGCGAAGACCCATGGGTTGCTATCAAAGCCCGCTACCCAGAGAGCACTCGCGTCATGGCGCGCGTCACCAACCTGACCGACTACGGCTGCTTCGCTGAGCTGGAAGAAGGCGTTGAAGGCCTGGTGCACGTTTCCGAAATGGACTGGACCAACAAGAACATCCACCCGTCGAAAGTCGTTCAGGTTGGCGACGAAGTGGAAGTCATGGTTCTGGACATCGACGAAGAGCGTCGTCGTATCTCCCTGGGTATCAAGCAGTGCAAATCGAACCCATGGGAAGACTTCTCCGGCCAGTTCAACAAGGGTGACAAGATCACCGGTACCATCAAGTCGATCACCGACTTCGGTATCTTCATTGGCCTGGACGGCGGTATCGACGGTCTGGTTCACCTGTCGGACATCTCCTGGAACGAAGCTGGCGAAGAAGCCGTGCGTCGCTTCAAGAAGGGCGACGAGCTGGAAACCGTCATCCTGTCGGTTGACCCAGAGCGCGAGCGTATCTCCCTGGGTATCAAGCAACTGGAAGACGATCCGTTCTCCAACTTCGTTGCTCTGAACGACAAGGGCGCGATCGTCAAAGGTATCGTCAAGGAAGTTGACGCCAAAGGCGCCATCGTTACCCTGGGCGACGACATCGAGGCTACTCTGAAAGCTTCCGAAATCAGCCGTGACCGCGTTGAAGACGCTCGCAACGTGCTGAAGGAAGGCGAAGAGATCGAAGCCAAGATCATCAGCGTCGACCGCAAGTCCCGCGTCATCAGCCTGTCCATCAAATCGAAGGACGACGCTGAAGAGCGTGAAGCCATCCAGAGCCTGAAAAACGCTCCGGAAGCGGCTGCCGATACCACCATGGCTGCGCTGCTGCGCGAAGCAATGGCCAAGCAGAACTGAGTTCTGTTTGATCGGTAAAAAGGGCGACCCTCGGGTCGCCCTTTTTTTTGACTTGCAGGGCCCGATGCTCCCTTGTTTCGAGGCGGCTCTTGCCTCGAGAGGGGGGGGAGTCGCTCTTTAGAGCTGTTGCTTCGTTTTGGTGGTTGTCATGTGTTTGTGTCGAAAAACTCTCGGCCTAGGCAGGAGCATTCCTTCAGGCTTGTAGTCCTCTTCTTGAATTTTTTTGTTAAGTCAAGAACCGCCCTGTTCAAATCTCCCGGGGCGTGCTACAAACTGATTAAGCAATGATCTAGCTGCTTGATAACGAAGGGAAAAATATGACGAAGTCGGAGCTGATCGAACGAATTGTCACCCATCAGGGGCTGCTCTCGTCCAAGGATGTGGAGTTGGCCATCAAGACCATGCTTGAGCAGATGTCGCAGTGCTTGGCGACTGGAGATCGTATCGAAATTCGCGGTTTTGGCAGTTTTTCATTGCACTATCGTGCGCCGCGGGTGGGGCGAAACCCCAAGACTGGACAGTCGGTCAGTCTTGAGGGCAAGTATGTGCCTCACTTCAAACCCGGCAAGGAGTTGCGTGATCGGGTCAATGAGGAAGAAGATGCGCCTATCTGAACGAGAGAGGGTCCATCCTGATGCGTAACCTCAAGCGCGCCCTGGTAGTGCTGTTCGTGCTGTTGTTGGCGGCGTTGGTGTTGTTCTTCGTCCTGGAGAACCAACAGGCTGTTTCGCTGAAGATTTTTGGTTGGGCTGCACCGACAATGCCGATTGCAGTGCTGGTTCTTGCGGCATTGGTTTTCGGGCTGGCTGTAGGCCCGCTGCTGGGTGTTTATGGAGTGCTATCTGGTAGGCACAAGCTCCGTGCGTCCGCCCGTTAAAGAAGGTTTCTGGGCGATGCCCTTGTCCTCTGTTTCAGTGGGCGGGTGAGTCGAGGGGCGTTTATCGCTCGGGCGGCCGGCGCGAGGGGGCTTTTCGGTGTCAATGTTGCTCGAGCTTACTGTCTCTTCTGATGGGTTCGGCCGCACCCCTTTATTGTGCGGTGTGGTGTTCGCGATCCCGTTTTTACTGCTCGGCTTTCTTGCAGGCGTTTTTGCTGGTGCGCAGAGGTTTCCTGTCCAGATTGGCTGCGTACCCTCCTGGGCGCCCTTTGGTACTTCTTGAAGTCCATATTGCCCTATTGCCTTTGGATTGTCAGTGGGTGAGTAATGAGTGCGCGGGCCTAAGCGGTCGTGGTGGCTCATGTGGGGAGGGGCTTGTCTAGGGGGTAGAAAGTGGGCGTCAGCACTCCCTCTGGCGACTCCGATTACGAGTGCGTGGTGTTCAGGGGAGGGGCGGAGGCCTTTTTCAGGGATTGCCGCAATTGAGCAACAAATATCTGGTGGGATTTGTACCGCTGGTCGTTGTAGGGGAACCAATACAACTGGGTGCTTTCTACACTCGCCTGGTGCCAATTGAGCGTTGCCTCTACCCGAGGCTGGGGAATGCTGGCTACTCTTCGGGTTGAGCGAAGAGAGCTTAAGTCTTGTTGGGCTCTCGGGGGCTAGGCTAAAAATCAGACCCAAGGAAAAATAGAATAAATGCGCAGTGAACGTGAGCGCCTGAGTGCTGGTGATGAGATTGATCTGTTTGAACTAGTGGAAGGGTTGTGGAAGCAGAGGTTGTTGATTGTCGTTGTGATGATTGTGGTCATCGGTCTAGCGCTGGCCTACGCCCTGCGTGCGACACCTGTTTACGAGGCCAGGGTGATCGTGCAACCGCCCGCGCAAAATGACATTTCTCCACTCAACTATGGGCGAGGAGGGGACTCCGGGCTCAATATGCTTACTGTCAAAGAGGTGTATGGCGTTTATCTGCATCACCTGCAGTCGGAGTCGTTGCGTCGGGAGTTTTTCCAGGGTGTCTATCTCCCAAGCTTGTCTCCGGGGGAGCGCAAAGGGTCGCAGGATGAGCTCTATGCTCGTTTTGAAGGCCTGCTCACGCTGGGGGGGCTCTCCAAGGATGCTTTGCCTCGATTCTTTGTGAAGGTTGACCTGCCAGATCCTCGGTTGGCGGCGGATTGGGCGGTTCGTTACATTGAGATGGCTGGGCAGCTAGGGACGCATGAAATCACCGAGGACCTCAAGGCTGAAGCCGCGATGAAGTCCAGTAATCTCGAGCGTGAAATCGCTGCGGCGCGTGATGAAGCACGCAAACAGCGCGAGGATAGGATCATTCAATTGACTGAAGCCTTGCGAATAGCTCGATCAATCGGTTTGGAGCGGCCGCCGATCATTTCGAATGCCTTGTCCGGTGAGTTTTCCGCCAATATGAAGGACTCGCTTACCTATATGCGGGGGAGCAAGGCGCTGCTCGCTGAAATCGAGAACTTGCGCGACAGGGTGAGCGATGATCCGTTTGTACCTGGCCTTCGTCAGCGTCAACAGTTCCTGGATTTCTACCGTTCGGTTCATGTTGACACTGACCGAGTGCGGGTTTACCGGCAGGACGGCCCCGTCGAGTCTCCGGATCGGGCTGTGAAGCCCAGAAAGGGGGTCATTGTGGCATTTGGGGTGGTCGCTGGTATCGCATTGGGCGTTATGCTCGCCTTGTTGCGGAATTTGCGAGGCCTTCGTCGGCGCTAGTCGGGCGGAGGGGGTGCTGGCACTTTGATAAGGCAGCTGTCACAATACTGCCTTTTTCAGTGTGTGCCGGGGCATGGAAGTTCCACTGAGTGGGGGTGGCCAGATGACGTGGCTGCCTTTCCTGTTCCCTCCCCCCCTCTCCAGCAGGCAGGTGTGCCGTGACCAGCATCGTCCCTATTCCATCCTCAGCCAATCATGATGACGTCGATTTACTTGCGTTGCTCCAGTCGTTCTGGCGCCAGGCGAAATTGATCGGAGTTGTTACAGTCCTTTGTGCGCTGATCGCCGGCATCTACTCGCTCAAAATGACACCTGTGTATCAAGTCAGCACGGTTTTGCGCCCGGCCTCCTTGAATGGCCTGGACGAGTTAAATCTAACAAAAATATACCATTTACCACCGGATGAGGCATTGAAACGGCTGGCGGTGTCGCTGGAGTCGTATGACACGCGACTGGGCTATTTTCGCTCTAATTCAGCGTTGCAGGCATCCATGATGGAGCCTGGCTTTACGCTTGAGCAGGCCTTTGAGAAGTTTAATTCCAATGCCCTTCAGCTAACGGCACCAGTCATTAAGGAGGGGGATGCTTCCAAGGCATTCATTCGCATGGATATGCAATATCCAGCCGGTCTGGATGGTAAGTCTGTTCTCAATGGTTTGGTGCAATACGCCATTGATCGTGAACGGCGGCGGATTGCTGAAGATTTACAGACTCTTGTGCAGAACCGTATTCAAGTAGCGGACGCGAAGTTGGAAAACGCACGGGAAATGTATTCGACTGACAAGCAGCAGCAGATCGCTGTGTTACTCGAGGCCGATGCGCTCAGCCGCGCTCAGCTCTCCGATGAGTTGCGAGGCTTGCGCCTCCAGCTGAAGTTGCGTCGTGAGAATCGTATCGCCGAGCTCGGTGAAGCGATTTCTATTGCGCGCTCGTTGGGGCTGAAGCGACCCTCAACACCTTCTAGCCTGGAGGAGGGCAGTGTGGGTGCCGGGGGGAATGTCATTCGCACGGAAATCAATAATCAGCTCATCCCGCTATATTTCATGGGTACGGACGCGCTGGAGGCGGAGCAGCGAGCGCTCAGCAAGCGCACCTCTGACGACTTCAGTGAACCTCGTATTGCACAGATTCGAGAAAAGCTTGCCATCCTGGAAACTAACCGGAAGGTTCAGATTCTCAAGGGGCGTGAGAACGAAGAGCTGTTTCTAAGGGATGTCGAGCAGGTGCGGGCTGAGCGAAGTAGGCTGAGTCTTATTCGCACGGATATGAGCGCCTTGCAGCTCGTCAGTGTAGATCGTCTGGCAGTAGAGCCGTTACGTCCCGTCAAGCCGGACTTCAAGGTGTTCGTCATGATGGGGGCGGTGGCGGGCTTTGTGCTAGGGCTTCTGATTGCGGCTTTGCGTTACATGTTGGTCTTGCGTCCACTGTTGGCGAGAGCTGTGTAGGAAAGTAGGCGTAGTACGATATCGCCAGGTGGCACGCAGGCGCTTGGCGTGAGCCGTTGATGTGTGTGGCGGGGGCGGGTGACCTCATATTGCCATCAAGTGGAGTGGTTTGCGTTGCCCTAGCCGAATGTAGCTACTTGAGCAGGCAGCGGGTATGATCGCATCACTGGTGCACAGGGGGCGGTGCGTTCCCGTCTTGCGGATTTTCAGAGGCCTTTGAGTGATTTTGGTGCTGGAAGTCGATGCTTAAAATTGGGTCGGTTCTTAACTTTGGAGAATAAGGATGTCGCTGCAGAAGCAGGTCAGCGTAGAGAAGTTTAAAAGTAAGCGAGCGAAGCTCGGAATTGTTGGGCTCGGTTACGTTGGCTTGCCGCTGATGCTTCGTTATAACGCTATCGGCTACAATGTGCTGGGTATCGATATTGATGAAAGCAAGGTAGAGCGCCTCAATGCCGGGCAGAGTTACATTGAGCATATCGCTGCCGAGAAAGTACTTGCCGCGCGCCAGTCGGGCTTCGAGGCGACCACAGACTTCTCTCGCGCTTCTGAGTGCGATGCGTTAATTCTCTGCGTTCCGACGCCGCTGAATAAATATCGCGAACCCGATATGAGTTTCGTCATCAACACCACTGATGCACTGAAACCTTATGTCCGTAGCGGGCAAGTGATTTCTCTGGAAAGCACTACTTATCCAGGTACCACGGAAGAAGAGTTGCTCCCGCGTATTCAGGAAAGTGGGCTGGTCGTTGGTGAAGACATTTTCCTCGTCTACTCACCTGAGCGTGAAGATCCAGGTAATCCTGATTTTGAAACGAGGACGATCCCCAAGGTGATTGGTGGCCATACGCCTGCCTGCCTTGAAGTGGGTATCGCGCTGTACGAACAGGCGATTGATCGCGTGGTTCCAGTCAGTTCCACGAAGGCAGCGGAGATGACCAAGCTGCTGGAGAATATCCACCGTGCGGTGAACATCGGCCTGGTCAACGAAATGAAGATTGTCGCTGACCGCATGGGTATCGACATCTTCGAAGTTGTCGATGCTGCGGCGACCAAGCCCTTTGGCTTCACCGCATACTACCCTGGCCCGGGGTTGGGCGGTCACTGCATTCCTATCGATCCCTTCTACCTGACATGGAAGGCTCGTGAGTATGGGTTGCACACTCGTTTCATCGAACTTTCCGGTGAGGTCAACCAGGCGATGCCTGAGTACGTTGTCGGCAAGCTCATGGATGGCCTCAATGATCAAGGCAAGCCGCTCAAGGGAAGCAAGGTGCTTGTGCTTGGCATCGCTTACAAAAAAAACGTGGATGACATGCGAGAGTCTCCCTCTGTGGAGATCATGGAGCTGTTGGAAGCCAAAGGTTGCGATATCGCCTATAGCGACCCCCATGTTCCCGTTTTCCCGAAAATGCGGGAGCATCATTTTACATTGAGCAGTGAGCCAGTAACGGCACAGAATTTGGCGCGCTTCGATGCCGTCGTGCTTGCTACAGATCACGATAAGTTTGATTACAAACTGATCAGTGACAACTGCAAGTTGATCGTGGATAGCCGTGGCAAGTATCGGCAGCCAGCAGCTCATATTATTAAAGCCTGACAATGTTTCTGGGCGGGTTTCCGCCCAGTTGCCAAGGATAGAATGATGAAGAAGTTTGCGTTGATTGGTGCGGCCGGTTACATCGCGCCTCGACATATGCGTGCAATCAAAGACACCGGGAACGAACTGGTTTCGGGCTATGATATCAATGATTCTGTCGGGATCATTGATAGCATCTCCCCACAAAGTGAATTCTTTACCGAGTTCGAGCGGTTCCTCGAGCATGCTTACCGTCTGCGCCGCGATCCGGCGACAGCCTTGGACTACGTGGCTGTGTGCTCGCCAAACTACCTCCATCAATCCCATATCGCCGCTGGTTTGCGCCTGGGGTGTGACGTGATATGCGAGAAGCCGTTGGTGCCCAGTGCCGCGGCGCTTGATGAACTCGCTGAAGTTGAGCGGGAAACGGGTAGGCGGGTGTTTAATATTCTGCAGTTGCGGCATCATCAGGCGATACTCGATCTTAAGGAAAAGGTGGCCGAGCAGAAACAGGCAGCTAAGCATGAAGTCGAGCTGACCTATATTACGTCGCGCGGCAAATGGTACATGGAAAGCTGGAAAGGCGATCCGCGTAAATCGTTTGGCGTGGCCACCAATATCGGCGTTCACTTCTACGATATGTTGCACTTTGTATTCGGGCGGCTGGTGAATAATGTTGTTCACTATGCAAATGATTACAAGGCGGCGGGCTACCTCGAGTATGAAAAGGCGCGGGTAAAGTGGTTCCTTTCGATCGATGCCAATGACCTTCCTGACTCGGTGAAAGGCAAGAAGCCGACCTATCGCTCGATCACCGTGGACGGGCAGGAAATCGAGTTTTCCGAAGGTTTCACTGACTTGCATACCACCAGCTATAAAGAAATTCTGGC
This sequence comes from Pseudomonas sp. MWU13-3659, assembly GCF_023757525.1. Lineage (NCBI taxonomy): Bacteria > Pseudomonadati > Pseudomonadota > Gammaproteobacteria > Pseudomonadales > Pseudomonadaceae > Pseudomonas > Pseudomonas sp. MWU13-3659. The sequence continues at coordinate 134,004 of NZ_JAMSHW010000009.1, forward strand.
GGGGCGGGGCTATGGGATCGAGGACGCACGGCATTGCGTTGAAACCGTGGAATATATTCGTTCTGCGCCAATTCAAGTCGCGTCTGCGGATCAGGCTCATCCGATGCTGGCCTCGCTGAGAGGCTGAGGCGAATGCTCGGCACGTTTGGTTGAAGGTCGGTAATGTATAGTGATTGGCTGTGGGTTTGAGTGGTGAATATAAACGTGTTCAGCAATGGTCAGCTTCGGACCGCACAGCCAATCAATGCAATCCTGCATGGCAGCTATCGCTATGATGTGCAGGGGCTGCGCGCGATCGCCGTGCTTGCCGTGATATTGTTCCATGTTGATAAACAGTGGCTGCCTGCCGGTTTCCTAGGCGTTGACATGTTTTTTGTCATCTCTGGGTTTATTATTACGCCGATCATAATGCGTCATGAAGGCAAGCGCTTCTGGCTCGATTTCTATTGGGGACGAGTCCGTCGTATCGTGCCAGCCTTTCTGGCGATGGCGATGCTGGTGGGTGTGACGGCCGCTGTATTTTTTATTGGCCAAGATTTCAAAGTCTTTTCAGAAAGTCTGAAATACGCGCTATTGTTTTCTTCCAATCACTATTTCTCCGAGTTCGGCAGCTATTTCGCTCCGGCGGCGCACGAACTTCCGCTCTTGCATACGTGGTCACTGGCCATCGAGATGCAATTCTATCTGTTGATGCCATGCTTGATCGTGCTCATCCCGCGCCGCTGGTGGTTGCCGGCACTGGCCGCGATTGCATTGGGGTTCACGCTGCAGGCTGAGTATCGATTGAGTCTGCCGGGTGAGCAGGCGCGTGTTTATTTCTCACTGCTATCCAGGGTCCCCGAATTCATGGTGGGGGCTTGTCTGGCAATTTCCTCGCTGGGTGAGGCTTGGACGGTGCGGAAAGCCAATGTGATTGCGGGGCTCGCCTTGCTCTCATTGTTCTGTTGCTTCTTTTTATTGGAGGCCGGACATTTTCCAGGAGGGCTTGCGCTGTTGCCATGCGTTGCTACCGCCATGTTGATTGCCGCCAGAAAAAGTCGCGTTTCTGCTTGGATATCTGCACCTGTACTGGTCTGGTTGGGGGCCATTTCATACTCCCTGTATCTGTGGCATTGGCCGGTTCTGGCCTTCATTCGATACTGGAGCGGCAACTATCACTTGAGCATGCTGCAACTGCTCTTGTTTTTCGTCTTGACGCTGTGGCTTGCTTGCCTGTCTTACTACTTTATTGAAGTTCCGCTGCGCAGGCCGGGAGCGTGGCAGCGTATCTGCGCTGTTGCGGTGGTAGCCGTGATCGCAATGTTTGGCTTCGCGCCGGTATTGAATAGTCAGATCGATAAACCATTGCCTGTGGCGTTGACTCGTTACGCGCCAGCGGAGCAAATCTGCCACGGACAGATGGTTGGCCTGTGCACTCGCGGTGACCCGGCGCGAGCAGTGCAGGCTTTGGTCATTGGTGATAGCCATGCGGCACAGTTGAACTACTTCTTCGATGCAGCGGGCAAGCAGCAGGGCTTTTCAGTAAAAGTTGTCAGTGCCAGCAACTGTGTGCCCATTCCGGGTTTCGATGTTGAGCGCATCCCCAGTTATTCCCAGCATGATTGTGAAACTCAAATTCAGGCGGTCCTGCCACTTCTGGATCAAGTGGATACGATTTTTGTCGCGGGCATGTGGCAATGGCAGTCCCAGAGCCAGGCATTTGTGGACGCTCTTTCCCGGTTTTTGAGTGCAATGTCTGGCCAGGGCAAGCGCGTGGTCGTCCTGGCTCAAATTCCAATGTTCGAGGTTAATGTCCAGCGGATGAAGCGCTTTGCGGCCTTGGGTTTGGAGCTGGCGCCTGAACAGGAAAGAAGCTGGCGGTCCTCCAATCGGACTATTGCGGGCGTGGTGGGGCAAGTCGCGGGCGCAGAGTTTCTGGACTTCTCAGATTCAGGATTTTTTAAGGATGCACCCTATGAGCATGGCGTGCTGATGTATCTGGATAATCATCACCTAAATGAGGTCGGTGCGTTTCGTTATGGAGAAATGGCCGGTCCAACCCTGGCAAAGCTGATTGGGCCTATCAAATGATGGAAAAGCTTATGTACGACAAGCATCCGAGCGCAATAGTTGATCCTGGTGCGCAGATTGGTGAAGGCTCAAGGATTTGGCACTTCGTTCATGTTTGTGCTGGCGCTGTTATTGGCAAGGGTGTCTCTCTCGGGCAAAACGTGTTCGTTGGGAACAAAGTGATCATTGGTGATAACTGCAAGATACAAAACAATGTCTCGGTCTATGATAATGTGACGCTTGAAGAAGGCGTGTTTTGCGGGCCGAGCATGGTGTTTACCAATGTCTACAACCCTCGTTCCCTGATTGAGCGAAAAAATGAGTACCGTAATACGCTGGTCATGCGTGGGGCAACGCTCGGTGCCAACTGCACGATCGTGTGTGGTGTAACTATTGGTGAGTTCGCCTTTGTCGGGGCGGGGGCGGTAGTTAATAAGGATGTGCCGCCCTATGCCCTGATGGTCGGAGTGCCCGCTCGGCAGATTGGCTGGATGAGTGAGTACGGAGAGCAGTTGAACCTGCCCTTGACCGGTGAGGGTCAGGTTCAGTGTATACACTCTGGCATGCGCTATGTTCTTTCTAATGGGCGTGTAATTAAACAAGGAGAGCAGCATGATTGAGTTTATCGACCTGAAGGCTCAACAGCAGCGTTTGCAGCCTGCCTTGGACTTGGCAATCCAGCGGGTCCTTGCTCATGGGCAATATATTCTGGGGCCTGAAGTTTCCGAGTTGGAGTCAGCATTGGCGCAGTATGTGGGTGCGAAGCACTGCATCACCTGTGCCAATGGCACGGACGCGCTGCAAATTGCCCAGATGGCGTTGGGTATCGGGCCTGGCGATGAGGTTATCACTCCTGGTTTTACTTACATCGCTACTGCCGAGACTGTGGCGCTCCTGGGGGCAAAACCAGTATATGTTGACGTCGATCCGAAAACTTACAACTTGGCCCCGGCGTTGCTAGAGGCTGCGATTACACCGCGCACTAAGGCAATCATCCCCGTTTCGTTGTATGGGCAGTGTGCAGATTTCGAAGCGATTAACGCGATTGCCGAGAAGTATGGCTTGCCCGTAATTGAGGACGCCGCCCAGAGCTTTGGTGGGGTTTATAATGGTGTACGCTCCTGTAACTTGAGTACCATCGCCTGTACCAGTTTCTTCCCAAGTAAGCCGTTGGGTTGCTATGGTGATGGTGGTGCGATATTCACCAACGATGACGATTTGGCGCTGATTATTCGTCAAATTGCCCGGCACGGTCAGGATCGGCGATATCACCATGTCCGGGTCGGCGTAAATAGTCGCCTGGATACTCTCCAGGCTGCGATTCTGCTCGAGAAACTCGCAATTTTCGATGAGGAACTCGATCATCGCCTGCGAGTGGCTCGTGAATATGATCGGCGCTTTGAGTCCATGGGGATGAATATTCCTTTCGTCGACCCTCGGTGCCAGAGCGCTTATGCTCAATATACACTTCGAGTTGAAAATCGTGATGCCTTCCAGTGCAATATGAAAGCATTGGGTGTCCCAACTGTAGTGCATTATCCTATCCCTCTGAATCGCCAGCCTGCCGTCGCTGACACCAGTAAGTCGCTGCCGGTCGGGGATCAGATTGCAGAGCAAGTTGTGAGCTTGCCGATGCACCCATACCTGAGTCAGGAACAGCAGGATTTCATCGTGGAACAGGTTGGGAAAAGCCTTCAGTGATCAAGGCGCTTATTCCCAAGTCCTCGTTTGCTCGTAATGTGCTTACCTTGATGACGGGCACCACCTTTGCGCAAGCGGTGCCCGTTCTGGTTAGCCCAGTGCTGACGCGCATGTACTCACCTCAGGAGTTTGGTGTTTTTGCATTTTATCTGGCGCTCGTGTCCATCCTGGCGGTGCTCGCCACGGGGCGCTATGAGCTGGCAATTATGGTGCCCAGGCGTGATAGAAGTGGCGCGGCTATAACCCTTTTGGCGCTTGCCGTGTCATTGGTTTTTTGCGTAGTCATTTTCCTGGTTGTTTTGCTGTTTGGGCGTGATATTGCAAAACTCTGTAATATGTCTGATCACTATCAGATATTTTATTGGGTGCCTGTGAGTGTCGCGTTCATGGCCGGCTATCAAGCGCTCAATTATTGGTGCAATCGAATCGGTTACTATCGTCCGATGGCGATGGCGCGTATTTCACAAAGTATCTCGATGTCCACTGTTCAGGTCGGTGCCGGACCTCTGGGAGGCGGAGTATTTGGGCTGTTGGGTGGAGGTGTTGTCGGGCATTTTTCTGCGTTTGCTTTTCTCCTTTTGAGGGTCCGGCGTTCAGACGGGCGCGTGTTCCGGCGCTGCCGCGCTCCTCTTTTGCGAGCGGTCGCAAGGCGCTATGTCGACTTTCCGAAATACCTCATTGTTGCCCACAGTTTGAATATGGCATCCTTCCAGGCGCCGGTTATCGTCCTGGGTGCACTTTTTACCAGTAGCGTCTCTGGGTTTTTCATGTTGACACAACGTGTTGTGGGGGCGCCCATGAGCATTGTGGCAAGTGCGATTGGCGATGTATTCAGGCAGCAGGCTGGGCGGATGTATGCTGAGCATGGGCAGTGTCGAGAGATTTACGTAGGCACATTCAAGCGATTGTTGAGCATCGCTGTTCCCGCGTTCATTGTGTTTTTCCTCGTTGCACCTAGTTTGTTTGCGCTTGTGTTTGGCGAGCAATGGAGGGTGTCGGGGGATTATGCTAGAGTCCTCACGCCTATGTTTTTCTTTCAGTTTATAACCAGTCCGTTGAGTTCAATGTATATGCTGGCTCAGCGGCAGCGCCTCGACTTGCTTTGGCAGAGTGGGCTCTTTCTATTGACAGGGCTTTCGTTCGTCATGGCCTTTGTGTTTGATAGCGTTGAAGTTGGCTTGTATTGCTACTCCGCCAGCTATAGCTTCATGTACGCCGTCAATGGTGTTTTGTCCTATCGACTGGCCAAGGGCTGGCACTGAGGTGGAGGCATGAATATTAAGAACGTTAAGGAACTTTGTATTTCTTTGTTTGCGGAACTGCGAGCTGCCGTGGCATTCAGGGCGATCCCTGCTTCGGTGGAAGGCCCGTTTATTCTGAGGGGATTCAAGTGGCGTGATTTTTCCAGCGTGCGCCGAATCTATCGTGAGCTCAATCCAGAGGGGCGGTTGTCTTGGCTGCGTCTGGTTATCGGGCTCTTATCCTACCGCAAATTGCTTCTCGTTATCGAAAACGCCCATCGTGAGATCGTGGGTATTGAACTTTTCTATTTCAATGCTCGGGACGTTTCAGAGGCAACGGTGCATGAGGGGTTTATAGGCGTTTCCGAAGCCTGCCGCGGTTTGGGGTTGGCAACCAAAATGCGTATTGCCGCCAAGGGGCACTTCAAGCGCAATGGGTTGGCCGGTATTTCGACCAGGATTGCTCAGGACAATCCCGCGTCGCTTCTGTCTGCGTTGAAATCTGGATTCGAAATCGTAGAAACCCACGCATCGAATAATGTTGAGAACCATTACATGGTTTGCAGTCTTGGAGACAATAAGTGACATCTTTGCGAGAGCGGTATCGTCAACTTTGTGAGGCTGAATCCACTGTTCCATTATTCAGCCAGTCGTGGTGGCTTGATGCTGTCGCAGGGGATGCCTGGGATGTTGTTTTTTGTGAAAAGAAAGGTGTCGTGCTAGGGAGTATGCCTTTTGTTTTGAAGAAGAAAGGCATTTTCACCTTGTTGGCTATGCCTTCGTTGACTCAGCATCTGGGGCCTTGGATTCGACCAGTCGAAGGCAAGATGTCAAAACGCTTGGCCTACGAAAAGGATGTCCTGGCGGATTTGGCGGAAACAATTCTTGCGCGGCGCTTCGCCTATTTTGACTCCAATTGGTCACATGCCAAGACAAACTGGCTTCCCTTCTATTGGGCTGGTTTCAAGCAAACAACCCGTTACACCTATGTGCTGGAAGATCTTTCGAGTACTGATGTTTTATGGGATCATCTTCAGGAAAACGTGCGCAGAGAAGTCAGGAAAGCAGAAGGACGGTTCAATCTTCGTGTGCGAGATGATCTAGGGGTCGATGAGTTCCTAAAACTGAACAATCTCGTGTTCCAGCGCCAAGGCATGCAACTCCCCTATACCGAGGACTTGGTCAGACGTATTGATGCTGCATGCGCTGAGCGAGGCTGCAGGACTATTCTGATTGCTGAAGATGCAGAGGGGCGACGGCATGCGGGTGTGTATATCGTCTGGGATGAGCACAGTGCCTATTACCTGATGGGGGGCGGTGACCCGGAGTTGCGCAATAGTGGCGCGACCAGTCTTTGCATGTGGGAAGCCATCAAGAGGGCCAGCGCCGTGACGAAAGCGTTCGATTTTGAAGGTTCGATGATCGAGCCTGTTGAGCGGTTCTTTCGCGGCTTTGGCGCAACCCAAGTGCCATACTTCTCCGTCACCAAGACCAACTCGTGGCTGCTGAAGGGGTATTTCTTCCTTCAGGACTTGAGGGCGCGCACGTGATGGCCGGCCATGGTTGGCCGAATCTGGCGATCTTGCGATGGCTGGAGTCACTGCTCGGTGAGCGTTTTGGCCTGGAGGTAGTGTTGACGCGGCAGGGAGGCAGGCTCCACCTGTCCCTGCCGGGGCGGCCAGGTTGCATTGATTTTGCGGTCAATGATTCGGACCTTGCGGGCAGTATTCCGGTGGCCTCTTGGCCTGCCAAAGAAGAAGGTTGGCAACCTGTCTGGCTCGATGAGTTGAAAGCGCCCGGCGTATCGTCCTTGCGTTCGCCGCTGATCGTCCAGACTCCGGAAGGAATGGACGTCGATTATGACGTGTTGGGTTTCGTCTATTGGATGCTTGCGCGGTGCGAGGAAGTGACGTCTGGCGTGATGGATGAGCATGGTCGATTTCCTGCACGCGCATCTCACGCATTTCAGCAGGGTTATCATGATCGCCCGATCGTTGATGAGTGGTTGGCGCTGCTCGGGCAGATGATTTGCCGGCAATGGGACGTTACGGTCAGCCAGCGTCCGTTCACGGTGCTTGTCTCGCATGATGTGGACGAGCCCAGTCGTTATGCTTTTCGTTCCTTCAAGGGGTTGATCAGGGCCATGGGGGGGGACCTGCTGCGGCGTAAAAACCCGCTCGCTGCCCTGAGAGCGCCATGGCTGAAGTTGGCCAGCCGACGACGTATCAGCACCCTGGATCCGAGCAATACGTTTGACTGGTTAATGGCCGAGTCGGAACGGCGCGGCATGGTCAGTGCGTTCTATTTTATTTGTGGGCGAACCGACCCAGGGAAAGATGCCGATTACGAGATCGAGCATCCCGCCATGCGTTCATTGTTACGGGAGATTCATGGGCGTGGGCATGAAATAGGGTTGCACCCTAGTTATGGCACGTTCCTTTCGCCTGATGCGCTTGAGTTGGAAGCTGCTCGCCTGCGGCAGGTCTGTGCTGAGGAGGGCGTCCTCCAAGCGCAATGGGGTGGGCGTATGCACTTCCTCCGCTGGCGGCATCCGATTACCTTGAATGCCTGGGAGCAAGCGGGAATGGCCTATGACAGCACGTTGGGCTATGCAGAGCTGCCAGGTTTCCGCTGCGGGACATGCCACGAATATCAGGCCTTTGATCCGGTCGCGCTGCGGCCTTTGAACCTGCGCATTCGTCCGCTGATTGTCATGGATGTTACGTTGCTCAGTAGCAGCTACCTGGGATTGGCGGAAGAAGAGGCTTACCAGTTAAGTATGGGGTTGCGGGACGCCTGCAAGGCAGTGGGTGGTAATTTCACCTTGCTCTGGCATAACTCCAATCTTCAAAGTGTTGAAGAGCGCAGGCTCTACAGTCGCATATTGGGGTAGGTAGGACATGAATGTTATGCGTCAAAAACTGGACTCGTTGCGTGGTCTCTATCGAGTGCCGATGGCGCGCTTGATCTTGATCTCCTCCATTCTGTTATATGCCTTGTCGATCATGCTTGGGCAAGAGTGCTACCTGTCGGTTGAACATGCTTTTTGGGGTTTTAATGCCCCATCTTATGATCCTTTGAGCATAATGGTGATGGTGGGGCTGTTGGTGTTGCCTGCTACCTCGATGCCGCTTCGTTTCAATAGGGTATCATCGTTATTTATATATGCCTTGATGTTTTTTGTTTATGTGCCGGCGTTGGTGATTGGCACGCTGAATAGGGCTGACGCGTTAGATCGGTATTTTTTCCTGTTTCTCTCGTTTGCGCTGGGTGTATTTATATGTTCATTGCTTGTCCGGTCGGGCAAGGCACTCCCCGATACGAGTATGCCACCCTCCCGTCTCATGATTTCTATCGCTGTCGTAGGTGGCCTGGTTTGCTTTGTGAGCCTGTACAGTGTCTATCGAGACGTCATTTATTTTTCTGGCCTGAATGAGATTTATGCTCAGCGCGAGAAGGGGGCGGCGACATCATTGTTCATTGGCTATTGCCAAGTGTACTTGGCGTACTTCTTCTCGCCGATCTTGTTTGTCTATGGATTGTTGTATCGAAAATATTTTTTATTTGCGTTGGGCTTGGTTGGATTTGTTTTTACTTACATGATCACGGCTGAACGGACGGTCATCTTGTTACCTGTAATGCTCTGGGGTGTGGCCAGAGCCTTTCGTACGTTCGGGTATGGGGTGGCGAGCGCATCCGGGCTCTTTCTGCTCGGGGCGTTGTTGGTGACGATGATTTCGTTGTTTTTCCAGGATGTTGGTGTTCTGTCCCAGTTAGGCTTGTACATTTTCATGCGGCTCATCGCGATTCCAGGGTTGTTCGTGACTCAGTACTTTGATCTGTTTTCAGAGCAAGGCTTCACCCACTGGTCACACGTGTCCGTGATCGGCAGCATGATCGATGTCCCTGCAGCCTATGCGGCAGATGAGAAATGGCCTGCGCTGGGCAAGATTTTGGCAGAGCGAGTGTTGGGCATCGAGAGCCAGTCCAATGCGGGGTTCATTGCCACCGACGGTGTTGCGGCGTGGGGAAGTGCGGGTGTTTTCCTGGTGTGCATGCTCTATAGCGCCTGGTTGCTGGTGCTTGACAAGGTGTCCAGGGGGTGGAACAGATTGTTTCTGCTCACCGCCTTGTTTCCGCTGGCCTTTATTAGTGCAAACGGTTCACTTTTTACCATGATGACCTCCTTTGGTGGCGCATTGTGGGTGTTGCTTCTGTGGGTGGATAAATACAGATTTCGCTTTGCCGGGGGGAGGGTTCAATGATTGGATATATCTACTCGAGGCTCGTCAAGAAGGCGAGAGGGGTTGCGCGAGTTGACTCGGAAATTCCGAGTACCTCCAAAATCGAGTCGGGATGTACCGTGATTGCAAGTAATTTCGGTAATCACTCATTTTGTGGTTATGACTGCTCGTTTATACGCGTGTCTGTCGGAAGTTTCTGTTCCATTGCTAGTCGCGTTGTGGTTGGTGGTGCGCGCCATCCGATTGAATACGTCTCGACCAGTCCGGTATTTCTTGCGCATAAGGAAAGCATCAAGAAAAAGTTCTCTCGCCATGACTATCGTTGGGAACCGGTGACCACCATTGGGGATGATGTGTGGATCGGTGAAGGGGTTTACATCAAGGGCGGCGTGACGATCGGAACCGGTGCTGTCATTGGTATGGGCAGTGTAGTTACAAAAGATGTACCGCCTTACGCGATCTATGCGGGAAACCCTGCTCGGCTGATACGATATCGTTTCCCGGAGGCGATCATCGAGGGCTTGTTGGCGAGCCGTTGGTGGGAATACTCGGACGAGAAGTTGACAGAAAGTGCTGCGTTATTCACCGACCCTGAAGGGTTTTTGAAAAGTCAAGGGTTACTATGAAGATTCTGCACCTTTGCCTGTCCTGCTTTTATATTGACGGCTATCGTTACCAAGAGAATGAATTGGTGCGCGAGCATGTGGCAGCAGGGCATGACGTTCTCGTCGTCGCGTCCACCGAGACTTACGTTGATAACTTGTCACTGGGTTATATCAACCCAGGAGAGTACGTGGGGACTGATGGGGCTACTGTTATCCGGCTTCCGTATGCCGGGCCGTTCCCGTTTTTTGTCAAGAAAAAACTGAGGATACACACCGCGCTTGCCAGCCTTCTGGAAAAGTTCGCCCCCGATGTCATGGTTTTTCACGGGCTCTGTGGATGGGAGCTTCATACAGTCGCGCGTTATAAACGGGCCAACCCTCATGTCCGTCTGTATGTCGACAGTCATGAGGATGCCAACAACAGCGCCGTAGGGGCGCTGTCTAAACTGCTACATCGCTACTACTACCGGCCGATTATTCGACGTGCCTTGCCCTGGATCGACAAGGTCCTGTGCATCTCGCTTGAGACAATCGAGTTTTGCCGCAATCAGTACGGTATACCAGTCCAGGAGATGGAATTCTTCCCACTGGGTGGGCATATTGCCAGCGATGAGGAATATGGGGCCAACCGCAGTGAGGCCAGGGCTGCGCTGGGCTTGAGCGCGCAGAATATTGTATTCCTGCAATCGGGTAAGTTTGACGCCAAGAAGAAGCTCGTCGAGAGCCTTACCGCGTTTGCCTCTACCCGGAACGAGGATTTTCGTTTCTTCATCGTCGGTAAAGTGCATGACTCCGTCGCGAACGAGGTGGCTGCACTCTCGGCTGCGGATCCAAGGGTTCAGGCACTGGGTTGGAAAACCGCTGATGAGCTGTATCGGCTATTGTGCGCCGCTGATGTCTACGTTCAGCCGGGGAGTCAGTCTGCAACCATGCAGATGAGCCTTTGCGCCCGCAGGCCGGTCATCGTCGCCGACGTCCCCAGCCATGAGCCCTTTGTTAAGGGTAACGGCTGGGCTGTCACGGGGCAGGCCCAGCTGCAGGAGGCATTCATCGCGATCGAGACGGACCCGCTGATTCTGCGCCAAATGTCACAGCGTTCTTTGGAAATCGCATCGGACCTTTTAGACTATCGCCGCATGGCGAAGCGCCTCTTGGTTTAACCACGGAATTGATATGGCCCACTACCAGATTTGTACCCAGTGCATCATGGACACGCGTGACCCCAGGATCACGTTCGATGCGCATGGGGTCTGCGACTATTGCAACAACTTTCAGAGCACGATCAAGCCAAACTGGCACACCGACCAGCGTGGGGAAGCCGAGCTCATGGCGATGGCCGAGAAAATCAAGGCACATGGTCGAGGGAAGGACTTCGACTGCATCATCGGTCTGAGTGGAGGGCTGGACAGCTCCTATGCGGCTTATGTCGCCAAGGAGAAGATGGGGCTGCGCCCGTTGCTTTTCCATGTGGATGCGGGTTGGAACACCGACCAGGCGGTTGGCAACATCGAGAAGCTGGTCGATGGGCTTGGCCTGGACCTGTATACCGAGGTAGTCAACTGGGAGGAGATGAAGGACCTTCAGGTCGCGTTTCTTCGTTCCCAGATTGCCGACCAGGATCTGCCGCAGGATGCGGCCTTCTTCTCGGGGCTTTACAAATTTGCCCGCCAGCACCGTATCAAGTACGTCCTGACGGGCGCTAACTACTCTACTGAGTGCTGCCGGGAACCGGAGGAGTGGGGCGGTTACCCAGGGATCGACAAGACGCTGTTCAAGGATATTCACACCCGTTTCGGCTCTCGCCCACTGAAATCATTCCCGTTGACCGATATTCTGGTCTACAAGGTGCTTTACCAGCGTCTGCTGGGGATGCAAGTGGTCAAACCGTTGAACCTGGTACCGTACATCAAGAAAGAAGCCGAAGACACGCTGGAACAGCGGTTTGGCTGGAAGCGCTTCCAGCACAAGCACCACGAGTCACGCTTCACTCGCTTTTACGAAGACTACTGGATGCCGCGCAAATTTGGGTACGAGAAGCGTCGTGCACATTTTTCCAGCCTGATCATGACGGGGCAAATGACTCGGGACGCCGCACTCGAGCGTATTTCCAAGCCGGAACTGGACGAGAAATTCCTTACCAGTGAATTTGAGTACGTTGCCAACAAGCTGGACTTGACGGTCGAGCAGTTGCAAGAAATCTTCAACGGCACCAACAAGACGTATCACGACTACCGCAACAAGCGTTTCCTGATAGGCGTTGGTTCAAGGGTCATGAGCGCACTGGGCTTGGAGAGAAGGCTTTTCAGATGATCACTATCATCGATTACGGACTGGGCAATATCCATGCCTTCGTCAACATGTACAAGCGTCTGCATATACCGGTGAATGTGGCCAGCAGTGCAGATGGCCTGCGCGGCGCCGAACGTTTGATCCTGCCGGGCGTGGGTGCATTTGATCATGCCATGGAGCGTTTGAATGCTTCTGGCATGAGGCCCGCACTGGAAGAAATGGTTACCGAACGAAAAGTGCCGGTGTTGGGGATCTGTGTGGGCATGCAGATATTGGCGAAAAGCAGTGATGAGGGCACATTGCCCGGCCTTGGCTGGATCGATGGTACCGTGAAATCCTTTTCGTCAGCAGCAGGCCTGAAGGATCTACCGTTGCCGCACATGGGCTGGAATGATGTCCGGCCGAGACCGGGTGTCGGATTGTTCAAGGGAATGGAGAATGACGCCAGGTTCTACTTCCTGCATTCCTTCTACTTCGAATGCATGGAGACAAGCAGCGTTGCTGCTTCTGCCTCCTATGGCCAGGACTTCCATTGTGCGGTCGCACAAGGAAACATCATGGGAGTCCAGTTCCATCCAGAGAAGAGCCATCACTACGGCTCCAATCTTCTGAAGAACTTCGCGGAAATATGACATGCTCAGGCCGAGAATAATCCCTTGCCTTTTGATCCAAGACAGTGGTTTGGTCAAGACTGTGCGTTTCAAGGACGCAAAGTACGTTGGCGATCCAATCAATGCCGTCAAGATTTTTAATGAGAAGGAAGCTGACGAACTCATAGTGCTTGACATAGATGCTTCCATGAATGGCGTGGAGCCCAATTACAAGCAGATTGCGAACCTGGCCGCCGAGTGCCGTATGCCGCTTTGCTATGGGGGAGGGGTTCGTACGCCCGAGCAGGCGAGAAGGATTATCAGCCTCGGGGTGGAGAAAGTCGCGATCAGTTCGGCAGCACTGGAGGATCCGCTGTTGGTAACGCGTATTGCCGAGGAGGTTGGACGGCAAAGCGTGGTAGTCGTGCTGGATCACAAGAAGCGCTTGCTGGGGAGCACCCAGGACGTCTGGACTCATAATGGTACGCGTAATACCAAGCGCTCGGTGCTGGACGTTGCCGTGCAAATGGCGGAGTTGGGTGCCGGCGAGATCGTCATCAACTCGATCGACAACGATGGTCGGATGAAGGGCTACGACGTGGAGCTGGCGGCCAAATTGCGTCAGTCTGTGAAAATTCCGATCACTATCCTGGGCGGTGGCGGCTCGCTCGACGACATGCACAAGGTCATCGCGAAGTGTGGCGTTGTTGGCGTCTCAGCAGGTAGCTTCTTCGTCTTCAAGGGGCCGTATCGGGCAGTCCTGATCAGCTACCCGAGCACCCAGCAAAAGGACGACATCATCTTTTCGGCACTGCAGCCTCGTTGAAGGTGTAGGGCTCCGACCTTAGGATTTCTTATGTTTACCGGCAAAACACTCCTCATCACTGGCGGTACGGGTTCATTTGGCAACGCCGTGCTCAAGCGTTTTCTCAATACCGATATCGGCGAAATTCGCATCTTCAGTCGTGATGAGAAAAAACAGGACGACATGCGCAAGCGCTATGCCAGTAGCAAGCTGAAGTTCTACATTGGTGATGTGCGTGATTACCAGAGCATCCTGAATGCCACTCGCGGTGTTGACTACATCTACCACGCCGCGGCGCTCAAGCAAGTGCCTTCGTGCGAGTTTCACCCTCTCGAAGCGGTGAAAACCAACGTGCTGGGTACCGAGAACGTGCTTGAGGCCGCCATCCAGAATGGTGTCAAGCGCGTGGTCTGCCTGAGCACTGACAAGGCCGTCTATCCCATCAATGCCATGGGTATTTCCAAAGCGATGATGGAAAAGGTGATGGTCGCCAAGTCGCGTAACGTCGACAGCAGCCGTACCGTCATTTGTGGTACTCGCTATGGCAATGTCATGGCTTCACGTGGCTCGGTGATTCCTTTGTTCATCGACCAGATCCGTGCAGGCAAGGCACTGACACTGACCGACCCGAGCATGACCCGGTTCATGATGACGCTGTCCGACGCTGTCGACCTGGTGCTGTTTGCCTTCGAGCATGGTGAAAACGGTGACCTGTTCGTGCAAAAAGCACCCGCCGCCACTGTGCAAACCCTGGCCGAAGCACTTACTCGCCTGGTCGGTAAACCGGAGCATCCGATTCAAGTCATTGGCACCCGACACGGCGAGAAGCTGTACGAGGCCCTGCTCAGCCGTGAAGAGATGGCCTGTGCCGAAGACATGGGCGACTACTTCCGCATACCGCCAGACCTGCGCGACCTGAACTACGCCAAGTTCGTCGAGCAGGGCGAGGAGAAGATCTCCCGTACCGAAGATTACAACTCCCACAACACCGAGCGTCTCGACGTCGAGGGCATGCAGCGCCTGCTGCTCAAGCTGGAGTTCATGCAGGCTATCCAGCGTGGTGAACACGCTGTTCCGGAGGAGTGATCGATGAATGTCCTGATCACCGGTGCTGATGGCTTCATTGGCAAGAACCTGCTGGTACACCTGCGCGAGCTCAAGGGTATCGTCATCGATACGTTCATCCGCAACGACGATGTGGCCACGCTGGCTGAAAAAGTCGGCAAGGCCGACTTCATCTTTCACTTGGCCGGTATCAATCGCCCGCAGGATCCGCAGGAATTCACCACCGGCAACGTCGATCTCACCCGTGCGCTGGCTGATGCCGTGCGCGTCGCTGGTCGCCATGTTCCGTTGCTGTATACCTCGTCGACCCAGGCCGCAGCTGACAATGTTTATGGCGTCAGCAAGCGAGGTGCCGAGGGCCTGTTGCAGGAGTTGCAGGCACAGACCGGCTCGCCGGTATACCTGTTCCGCCTGCCGAACGTGTTCGGCAAGTGGGCGCGCCCGAATTACAACTCGGCGGTAGCCACTTTCTGTCACAACATCGCCCGCGACCTGCCGATCCAGGTCAACGACCCAGCTGCGCGTATCAACCTGGTTTACATTGACGACGTGGTTCGCTGTTTCCTTGAAGTAATGCGTGGTGAACATGCAGGCGAAGCATTCGTTGAGGTACAGCCGCAGTACACTGCCAGTGTTGGCGAAATCGCCGAGCACCTGCACGCGTTCCGTGACAGCCGCAAGAGCCTGATCACCGAGCCGGTGGGTACCGGATTCATCCGCGCGTTGTACTCCACCTATGTCAGCTATCTTCCGCAGGAGCGCTTCACCTACGAAGTGCCCAGGTACGGTGATGAGCGTGGTGTGTTCGTCGAAATGCTCAAGACGGGCGACAGCGGCCAGTTCTCGTACTTCACCGCTCACCCTGGCGTGACCCGTGGCGGGCACTACCACCACACCAAGACCGAAAAATTCCTGGTCATCAAGGGTACGGCGAACTTCCGCTTCCGGCACATGGTGTCCGGCGAGTTCTACGAACTGCAGACCTGCGGTGCAAAACCGGTCATCGTCGAAACGGTTCCCGGTTGGACCCACGACATCACCAACGTTGGTGACGAGGAAATGGTTGTCATGCTGTGGGCCAACGAGATCTTTGATCGCGAGCTTCCCGACACCTACGCCAAGCCGTTGAATGCCTGAACGTCCAGCGCACAAGGAATCGAAATGAAAAAGTTGAAGGTTGTCACGGTCGTTGGCACCCGTCCGGAAATCATCCGTCTGTCGCGTGTGATGGCGGCTCTGGACCAGCATTGTGAGCACGTCCTGGTCCACACCGGGCAGAATTATGACTACGAATTGAACGAGATATTCTTTCAGGACCTCGGCATTCGCAAACCGGACCACTTCCTCAATGCAGCCGGTGCCACCGGTGCCGAGACCATCGGGAATGTGATCATCGCGGTTGACAAAGTGCTGGCCGAAGTCTCGCCAGAGGCTTTGCTGGTACTGGGCGATACCAACAGTTGCATGGCGGTGATTCCGGCCAAGCGTCGAAAGATTCCGACCTTCCATATGGAAGCTGGAAACCGCTGCTTCGACATGCGAGTGCCTGAGGAGATCAATCGTCGCATCGTCGATCATACCGCTGATATCAACCTGACCTACAGCACCATTGCCCGCGACTACCTGCTGCGCGAAGGATTGTCGCCAGACATGGTAATCAAGACCGGCAGCCCGATGTTCGAAGTGCTCAATCACTATCGCCCGTCCATCGATGCCTCCGACGTATTGCAGCGTCTCGGCCTGGAGGCTGGTCGTTTCTTCGTGGTCAGTGCCCACCGCGAAGAGAACATCGACTCCGACAATAACTTCCTCAAGCTGGTGGATGTGCTCAACACCGTGGCCGAGAAGTACGACATGCCGGTAATCGTTTCGACCCATCCGCGCACCCAGAAGCGCGTCGACGCATTGGGTATCACGTTCCACGGCAACGTTCGCCTGCTCAAGCCGCTCGGGTTTACCGACTACAACAAGCTGCAACTGGAGTCGAAGGCGGTGTTGTCCGACAGCGGTACCATCAATGAAGAATCGTCGATCCTGAACTTCCCGGCGTTGAACCTGCGTGAGGCCCATGAGCGTCCTGAGGGTATGGAGGAAGCCGCTGTGATGATGGCTGGTCTGGACATCGAGCGCGTGCTCCAGGGGCTGGCACTGCTGGAAAGCCAGCCGCGCGGCCAAGTCCGTGGCCTGCGCCTGGTCGAGGACTACAGCATGCCGAACGTCTCGGAAAAGGTGGTACGGATTATCCACAGCTACCGTGACTACGTGATGCGGACTGTCTGGAGAAGGTACTGATCGGCCATGACTGTTCGTGTCCTTCTGCTGACCCAATGGTTCGATCCCGAGCCGACTTTCAAGGGTATCGTCTTTGCCCGTGAACTGCTGGCCCAGGGCTTCGATGTGGAAGTGGTGACTGGCTTCCCGAACTATCCGGGGGGTAAGTTGTACCCGGGTTACAAGGTACGGCTGCTGCAGCGGGAGGTGATCGATGGTGTCAAGGTCACCCGGCTGCCGCTCTACCCCAGCCATGGGCAGAGCGGTATCGGTCGAATACTGAACTATGCCAGCTTCGCGGCGACGAGCCTGTTCTATGGACTGTTCGGTGCGCGTCGTCCCGACGTGATCTATGCCTACCACCCGCCGCTGACCGTGGGCATGAGCGCTGCGCTCATTCGACTGTTTCGTCGTGTTCCGGTGGTCTACGACATTCAGGACATGTGGCCTGATACGTTGCGGGCGACCGGCATGTTCTCCAATGAGAAGGCGTTGGCGCTGGTCAGCCGAATTTGCGACTGGGTTTATCGCCGGGTTGATCAAGTCGTGGTGTTGTCGCCAGGGTTCAAGCGTCTGCTGATCGAGCGTGGCGTGCCGGCACAGAAAATCGACATCATCTACAACTGGTGTGCCGAAGACACTATCAGCACGCCGCAAGCCCCCCGGCCGGCAGGTTTCCCGGACGACGGCAGTTTTCGCGTATTGTTCGCCGGCAACATGGGCAAGGCCCAGGCGCTGGACGCAGTGATCGAGGCAGCAAGCCTGCTCCAGGCCAGGGCTGCCAATGTCACCCTTGTGTTCCTTGGTGGAGGTGTCGAGGTTCCGCGCCTGCAGGCACTGGTTCGAGAGCGTCTGCTGGACAATGTCGTGTTCCTGCCGGGCGTGCCGATGACAGAGGTTGGGGCCTACCTGGCCAACGCCGATGCATTGATGGTGCACCTCAAGCGAGATCCATTGTTCAGTATCACCATTCCGTCCAAGACCCAGGCTTACATGGCCGCAGGCAAGCCTATGCTGATGGCTGTCGAAGGGGATGCGGCGGATCTGGTGCGCGATTCTGGCTGTGGTGTGGTCGCGCAATGGGAGAATGCACAATCGCTGGCCGACGCAATGCTTGAGCTGGCGAGCCTGGATGCCGATGCACGTCTGCAGATGGGGGAGAAGGGGAGGGCTTACTACCAGCAACATCTGTCGCTGAAGGTGGGAGTGGCGCGTTTTGGCGAGCACTTCCGTCGTCTGGGCAAACAGTAGGCATTGCCCGCGTAGCAATGGTAAACCCGAGTTAGGAACTGCAATTTTGAAGCGATTGTTTGATGTAGTGGCTGCCAGTCTGGGATTACTCATCCTGTCGCCAGTGATTGCCATAGTGGCGCTGTTGATCCGACGCCGCCTGGGGTCCCCAGTGTTGTTTCGCCAGGTACGCCCGGGGCTCGACGGAAAGCCGTTCGAGATGGTCAAGTTCCGTACCATGCGCGATGCCATGGATAGCCAAGGCAACCCGCTACCCGACGACCAGCGCATGACACCGTTCGGCACCTTTCTGCGCTCAAGCAGCCTTGATGAGCTTCCGGAGCTCTGGAACGTGATCAAGGGAGATATGAGCCTGGTCGGACCGCGGCCGCTGTTGATGGAGTATGTGCCACTGTATGACGACGAACAGGTTCGCCGCCACGAAGTGCGCCCAGGTGTTACCGGGTGGGCGCAGATCAACGGACGTAATGCGTTGAGCTGGGAAGAGAAGTTCAAGCTCGATGTGTGGTATGTCGACAACCGCTCATTATGGCTCGATTTGAAGATCATCTTCCTTACGATCAGGAAAGTGGTGGTGCGCGACGGCATCAGTGCTGAAGGCGAAGTGACCATGTCTAAATTCACCGGATCGCGAAAATGAGCCGCCTGGCGATTCTGGGGGCCAGTGGCCATGGCAAGGTAGTGGCCGATGCGGCGCAGCTCTCGGGCTGGAGCTGCATCGAGTTCTTCGACGATGCCTGGCCGCATGTCACGGTCAATGGGGCCTGGCCGGTGGTGGGCGATAGCGCGCGGCTGCTTGCTTGTGCCGCCGAGTTCACAGGTGTAGTGGTCGCTATTGGCAATAATGCGGTGCGACGGCAGAAAATGACGAAACTCCAGGATGCCGGTGCGGTGCTCGCCACCATCATTCACCCTGCGGCCGTAGTCAGCCGGCATGCCAGCGTTGGTGCCGGCAGCGTGGTGCTTGCCACGGCGGTGGTCAATCCGTTCGCCGAGGTGGGTGAAGGCGCTATCCTCAACACCGGTTGCAGCATCGACCATGACTGCCGGCTGGGGCATTGCGTACATGTCAGCCCCGGAGCCAGGTTGGCCGGTACAGTGAGTGTCGGGGACGAAAGCTGGATTGGCATCGGTGCCTGTGTTCGCCAGCAGATTCGCATCGGCGCTCAGGTCATGATCGCAGCCGGGGCCGCTGTAGTGGACGATATCTCTGATAACATGACAGTCGCCGGCGTTCCCGCGCGCGCGCTCGTCAGCAAGTAGTGAGCAGTGATGCCGGATGCAGGGAAACTGGCGTCCTCGGGCGTTCTCGGGCGGCATCGATAAAAAATTCTGGATAGCAGGTATAAGCCGTGTTGAATACTCCATTTTCTCCTTGGCCATCGTTCAGTGAAGAAGAGGCCGAGGCTGTTCGCAGCGTGGTGCTCTCCAACAAGGTCAACTACTGGACTGGCCAGGAGTGCCGCGAGTTCGAGAAGGAATTCGCCACCTGGGCAGGTACCGAGTATGCCATTGCCCTGGCCAACGGTACGGTGGCTCTGGATCTGGCCCTGAAAGCCCTGGGCATCGGCAAGGGTGACGAAGTCATCGTTACCCCACGCACTTTCCTCGCCTCGGTCTCGAGTATTGTCAACGCCGGTGCGATACCGGTGTTCGCCGAGGTCGACCGCAATACCCAGAACATCACTGCCGAAACCATCGAGCGCGTGTTGACCCCGCGCACGCGCGGCGTCATCTGTGTGCACTTGGCAGGCTGGCCTTGCGATATGGATCCGATCATGGCGCTGGCTGAGCGTCACGATATCAAGGTGATCGAAGATTGTGCCCAGGCCCATGGAGCGACCTACAAAGGGCGTTCGGTTGGCTCGATTGGCCACGTTGGCGCCTGGTCTTTCTGCCAGGACAAGATCATGACCACCGGGGGCGAGGGTGGCATGGTCACCACCAACGACCGCACACTGTGGGCCGACATGTGGGCCTTCAAGGATCACGGCAAGAGCTGGGCAGCGGTCTATGAGCGTGAGCATGCGCCGGGCTTCCGCTGGCTGCACGAGAGCTTTGGTACTAACTGGCGCATGCTCGAGATGCAGGGGGCAATCGGTCGTATCCAACTGCGCCACATGCAGGCCTGGCATCAGGCGCGGCTGCGCAATGCCGACGCGATCTGGAATACGGCCCGTGATCTGCCAGGCCTGCGGGTGCCGTCCCCTGGTGACGGCATCGTCCATGCTGCCTACAAATGCTATGTCTTTGTAGAACCTGAGGCGCTACGTTTTGACTGGTCGCGCGACCGCATCATCAACGAGATTGTCGCCCGCGGTGTGCCGTGCTACTCCGGGTCCTGCTCAGAGGTCTATCTCGAAAAAGCCTTCGATGGCACTGGCTGGCGACCGGAGCAGCCACTGCCGATGGCTCGCGAGCTGGGAGAGACCAGTGTGATGTTCCTGGTGCATCCGACATTGACTGAGGCGGAAGTTGAGAAGAGCTGCAGCGTACTGCGCGAGGTCATGGCCTGCGCTGTGAAGGCGTAGCCGTAAGTATGTACTCAGGAAAAGCAGACTCAGGGATTCTGGTGGGGTTGAAGGGATGATTGACACGTTGCGCAGAGGGCTGCTGGGGCTTCCCCGTCGGCAGAAACGCCTGCTTCAGGTGCTGACAGACATCATCCTCGTCTGGGGGGCGCTGTGGTTGGCATTTCTGGTGCGGTTGGGAATCGACGACCTTGCCAACCCGTTGCTGGATCATGGCTGGCTGTTCGTCGCAGCCCCTGTCGTGGCGATTCCCCTGTTTATTCGATTCGGTATGTACCGGGCAGTGATGCGCTATTTTGGCAACGATGCCCTGGTTACGATCATCAAGGCGGTCAGCCTGTCTGCGTTGATCCTGGGGTTGTTCGTCTATTGGTACAGCAATCACCAGAACCTTGTACCACGCTCGGTCATTTTCAACTATTGGTGGTTGAGCCTGATCATGGTGGGTGGGCTTCGCTTGGCCATGCGTCAGTATTTTCTCGGTGACTGGTTCTCCGCCGCTCAACACGTGCCGTTCGCCAACCGCGACGATGGGCTGCCAAGGGTCGCTGTCTACGGTGCTGGCGCTGCGGGCAACCAGCTGATTGCGGCTCTGAGAATTGGCAAGTTGATGCGTCCCGTGGCGTTCATCGATGATGACGAGACTATCGCTGATCGCATTATTTCCGGGCTGCAGGTCTACAAACCACGTCATATCCAGAAAATGATCGATGTGACAGGAGCCCAGGAGATACTGTTGGCGATTCCATCGGCGACTCGCGCCCGGCGCCGGGAAATTCTTGGTTATCTCGAAGGCTTCCCGTTGCATGTGCGCAGTGTCCCTGGATTCATGGATTTGGCCAGTGGCCGGGTCAAGGTAGACGATATTCAGGAAGTCGACATCGCCGACCTGCTGGGCCGTGATCCGGTACCCGCTCAGGATGACCTGCTGGAGCATTGCATCAGGGGGCAGGTGGTGCTGGTTACCGGTGCCGGAGGCTCGATCGGGTCGGAGCTATGTCGGCAGATCCTGATGCAGTCGCCCAAGGTATTGCTGTTGTTGGAACACAGTGAGTTCAACCTCTACAGCATCATGTCGGAGCTCGAACAGCGAGTAAGTCGCGAGGCGTTGTCCATAAGTCTGCTACCGATCCTGGGCTCCGTACGCAATCAGGCCCAGCTGTTCGATGTCATGAAGACCTGGCGCGTGGACACCGTTTACCATGCCGCGGCCTACAAGCACGTGCCGATGGTCGAGCACAACATCGCCGAAGGCGTGATCAACAATGTCATCGGTACGCTCAATACCGCTCAGGCTGCACTCCAGGCCGGTGTCGCCAACTTTGTGTTGATTTCCACAGACAAGGCGGTGCGCCCTACCAACGTCATGGGTAGCACCAAGCGCCTCTCGGAAATGGTTTTGCAGGCCCTGAGCCGTGAAATGGCGCCCGTGATGTTCGGTGAGGCGGGGAATGTCTCGCGGGTAAACAAGACGCGTTTCACTATGGTGCGCTTCGGCAATGTGCTGGGTTCTTCCGGCTCGGTGATTCCGCTGTTCCACAAGCAGATCAAGAGCGGTGGCCCGCTGACGGTGACCCATCCAAAGATCACTCGTTATTTCATGACCATTCCCGAGGCGGCGCAACTGGTGATCCAGGCGGGTTCGATGGGGCGAGGGGGGGATGTGTTTGTGCTGGACATGGGGGAGCCGGTGAAGATAGTCGAGCTGGCGGAGAAGATGATTCACCTGTCGGGGTTGAGCGCGCGCTCCGAGCGCAACCCGCATGGTGATATCGCGATCGAGTTCACAGGCTTGCGCCCGGGTGAGAAGTTATACGAGGAGTTGCTGATCGGCGACAATGTCATTGCTACTCGCCATCCAATGATCATGAGCGCCGAAGAGGATTTCCTGCCATGGGACGTACTCAAGGAGCGTCTGAGCGAGTTGCTCGACGCCATGGCTCAAGACGATTATGGGCGGGTTCGGCAGTTGTTGCGTGAAACGGTCAGTGGTTATTCGCCGGATGGTGACATTGTCGACTGGATCTACCAGCAACAGCGGTTGGATCCGCGCTCCTGAAGCATGCGCGACAAGCGGCCACCCTTGAGGTGGCCGTTTTGCAATATTTCCAAGCATTTGTTGGTTTGTCAGGTGCTCGTGCGCTGACTAACGTTCAGCTTGCAGCGAGGGAAACGCTGCATCTGAATGTTGTCTACCAGGAGAAATACCCATATGCGCAATACCGTCCTGACCTACTTGCTACTGCCCCTGCTCGCGGGCTGGTCATTATCCTCGAACGCCGCTCCCGTTATCTCGACTGATCCGCTGCCCACGGTGTCGTTAACGACACCAAGCATCGAGCAAATGGCTCGAGTTGATCTTAACCAGGCTGATCGTGAGACATTGCAACGCCAGCTCTCAGGGATCGGCAAGGACAAAGCCCAGGCCATCGTCGAATATCGCGAGGCCAACGGGCCGTTCACATCAGTGGACGAATTGCTGGAGATCAAGGGTATCGGCAAGGCACTGCTTGAGCGCAATCGCGACAAGATGATGGTGGAATAACCAGGTCCGACACCGGCTGCTTGTTCGCCGGTGTCGTCACCGTTAGCGGTCCTGAGCGTCCTTCGCGTCCATTTCTGCATTACGTTCGTGGATTTTTTTCAACTGCTCTTCGGTGAGAGGTAATTTCTTTGCCGTATCCCGCAGCAGCAGCAAACCACCAATGATCGAGCCAAGGGCTATGATCAGAATCAACCAGGCATACCAAGGCATGGACATTCTCCTTGCTCTCGTGGAACCCATCGCCCCGGAGCGAAGCGCTGGAATCAATTATAGGTGTGGTGCGGGCTGTGGGCCAAATCGTCTGATCCATGGCCCCCAAAGGCCCCGCCACTTCGTTTACAATGCGCGCCGTTCAAGACTTGCCAAGAGACCCTGCCCATGTCCGCCTGCCAGACGCCCCTTATCGTCGCCCTGGATTTCCCCACCCGTGACGCCGCCCTGAAGTTGGCTGACCAGCTCGATCCGGCGCTGTGCCGGGTCAAGGTCGGCAAGGAGCTGTTCACCAGCAGCGCATCTGGAATCGTCGAAACCCTCTGCGCCAAGGGTTTTGAAGTGTTCCTCGACCTCAAGTTCCACGACATCCCCAACACCACGGCCATGGCGGTAAAGGCTGCGGCGGAGATGGGTGTATGGATGGTCAACGTGCATTGCTCCGGCGGCCTGCGCATGATGTCGGCTTGCCGTGAGGAGCTGGCCAAGCGTAGCGGCCCACAGCCGCTGCTGATTGGCGTGACCGTGCTGACCAGCATGGAGCGCGAGGACCTGGCCGGTATTGGCCTGGATGTCGACCCGCAGGAGCAGGTCCTGCGCCTGGCGGCGCTGGCACAGAAGGCTGGCATGGACGGTCTGGTGTGCTCTGCGCTGGAAGCTCCGGCGTTGAAGGCTGCACATCCTTCGTTGCAACTGGTTACGCCTGGTATTC
The DNA here is from genome assembly GCF_023757525.1 of Pseudomonas sp. MWU13-3659. Lineage (NCBI taxonomy): Bacteria > Pseudomonadati > Pseudomonadota > Gammaproteobacteria > Pseudomonadales > Pseudomonadaceae > Pseudomonas > Pseudomonas sp. MWU13-3659. The sequence goes on from NZ_JAMSHW010000009.1 coordinate 158,113, forward strand.
GTCCGGCGGGCAGTGCCCAGGATGATCAGCGTCGCATTCTGACCCCACGCCAGGCTCTGGATGCCGGTTCCGATTACCTGGTGATCGGCCGCCCGATCAGCCAGGCGGCGGATCCGGCCAAAGCTTTGGCTGCCGTGGTGGCCGAGATCCGCGGCTGATCCGAAAGGGCCGGGGCCAAACAGAACCCATTGATTTGTCACGAGCTCTGTAGGAGCGGCTTTAGCCGCGATCAACCGCGAAGCGGGTGCCAGACACCGCGTTGCCTGAATCGCGGCTAAAGCCGCTCCTACAGAGTGCTCGCAGCCCCGAAGCCCTCAGACCTTCAGCACCAACTTGCCGAAATTCTCTCCGCTGAACAGCTTGAGCAGGGTTTCCGGGAAGGTCTCCAGCCCCTCTACCACGTCCTCCTTGCTCTTGACCTTGCCGTTGGCCAGCCACCCGGCCATCTCCTGCGCAGCCTTGCCATACTCCTTGACGTAGTCCATGACCACGAAGCCTTCCATGCGTGCACGGTTCACCAGAAGCGACAGGTAGTTTGCCGGCCCCTTCACCGCCTCCTTGTTGTTGTATTGGCTGATGGCGCCGCAGATCACCACCCGGGCCTTGAAATTCAGGCGCGAAAGCACGGCATCCAGAATATCGCCGCCGACGTTGTCGAAGTACACATCCACGCCGTCGGGGCATTCGCGCTTGAGGCCGGACAGCACGTCTTCGGCCTTGTAGTCGATGACACCGTCGAAGCCCAGCTCATCCTTGAGGTATTGGCATTTCTGCGCACCGCCGGCAATCCCGATCACCCGGCAACCCTTCAGCTTGGCAATCTGCCCGGCAATACTGCCGACTGCGCCGGCGGCGCCTGAAATCACCACCGTCTCGCCGGCCTTGGGCTGGCCGACATCGAGCAGGGCGAAGTAAGCGGTCATGCCGGTCATGCCCAACGCGGAGAGATAGCGGGGCAGGGGGGCGAGCCTGGGGTCGATCTTGTACAGGCCCTGAGGATTACCGGTGTAGTAGTCCTGCACGCCCAGCGCACCGTTCACATGGTCGCCGACCTTGAAGTCCGGATGCCTGGAGGCAACCACCTCGCCGACCCCCAGGGCACGCATCACCTGGCCAAGGGCCACGGGTGCGATATAGGACTTGCCCTCGTTCATCCAGCCGCGCATCGCGGGGTCCAGTGACAAGTACAGGTTCTTCACCAGTACCTCGCCCTCGGCGGGTTGCTCGGTGGCGACCTCCTCATAGGTGAAGTCTTCGCGACGCACGGCGCCGACCGGGCGCTTGGCTAGCAGGAAACGGCGGTTGCTGGTGGACATGACGATATCTCCTGAAGTGGGGTAGTCGGGGCAGGATGATCGGCTGCGATCCTGTCCTGCGTCACGCAAGATCACCGCGAACGATAGTAGTCCAACCGTAGCCCTGATGATGCTGCCCTGCCGGTCGGCAGGCTGACTAGACTCAGGCTCGAATCCAGTTTCCAGAAGGAGCCAATGATGGGCATGACGTTCTCCGGCCAGGTCGCACTGGTTACCGGCGGTGCTGCGGGTATTGGCCGGGCGACCGCCCAGGCTTTTGCGGCAGAAGGCCTGAAGGTGGTGGTAGCCGATCTCGATGCGGTGGGTGGCGAGGCCACGGTGGCGCAGATTCGCCAGGCGGGCGGTGAGGCGCTGTTCGTGGCCTGTGACGTGACCCGCGACAGCGACGTGCGGCAGCTGCATGAAAGGATTGTCGCGGCCTACGGTCGGCTTGACTATGCCTTCAACAACGCTGGCATCGAGATCGAGAAAGGCCGGCTGGCCGAAGGCAGCGAGGCGGAGTTCGACGCGATCATGGGGGTCAACGTCAAGGGCGTCTGGTTGTGCATGAAGTACCAGTTGCCCCTGTTGTTGGCCCAAGGCGGTGGGGCGATCGTGAACACCGCGTCGGTGGCGGGGTTGTCGGCGGCGCCGAAGATGAGCATCTATGCGGCCTCCAAGCACGCGGTGATCGGCCTGACCAAGTCGGCAGCCATCGAGTACGCCAAGAAAGGCATCAGGGTCAACGCGGTATGCCCGGCGGTCATCGACACCGACATGTTCCGCCGTGCCTATGAAGCGGACCCGCGCAAGGCCGAGTTCGCTGCGGCGATGCACCCGGTCGGGCGCATCGGCAAGGTCGAGGAGATCGCCAGTGCAGTGCTCTATCTATGCAGCGATGGTGCCGCGTTCACGACCGGGCATAGCTTGACGGTCGATGGTGGGGCATTGGCCATCTGAATTCAGGCCTGCAATTGCCTTGGCATGCGCAAGCTTTTATGGAGTTGCAGGGCAACCAGCAGGCAGCCGCTGGCCAAGCCAATGCCAAACAGTAGCAATGCGCTGTTGGCCCCCAGGTGGTCGCTTAGCAGGCCCGTGAGGATCACCGGCAGGCTGAAGCCCAGGTAGGCCAGCAGGAAGAATCCGGCGCTGGCACGGGTCTTTTCCTGGCCCGCCAGCTGATTCACTGCGGCCAGTCCGCCCAGATAGATGAAGCCGTAGCAAGCACTGCTGGCGGTGACCGCGCCGATCAGTACGCCGGCCAGGTTACCGCTTGCCGCGCCCCAGGCTAGCAACCCATAGCTGCATGGCAGGATCGACAACCCCAGCAGCGTCGCCCGAGTGCTGGAAAGGCGGCGGGCGATGGGCTGGAACAACAGGCCGCAGCTGATCACGCAGAACGTCGAGAAGCCCGACCAGGCGCTCAGGCCATGCGCGCGCAGGATGCCCGGCAGCAAGGCGATGACCAGGCCGACACAGGCCCAGGCCAGCAGGATCGCAAAGCCATAGGCCAGGCTCCCTGTGGGGTAGAAGGGTAGGCGCAGCATGGCGCCGCGCTGCGCCGGGCGAGGGTCAGGCAGACGCCAGACCAGTAGCAGGGCGACTGCAGCCAGTACCAGTTGCAGGTGGAAGCTGCCAGGCTTGAGCGTGGGGCCGTGCAACAGGAACAGGCTGGTCAGTGCCGCCCCCAGGCCAAAGCCCAGGGATGTGCTGGCGGTGACCCAGTTGGCCGCGCGGCTGCCGAGCTCGGGCGCCATCAACTCGCCCATGTAGGCGGTCGCCGTGGCCGAGGCCAGGCCGGTACCCAGCCCCAGGAACAGGCGCGCGACGCCCAAGGTTTCCAGGCCGGGTGCCAGCAGCATGATCAGGGTGGCAATCATCGAAAGCCCCAGGGCCACGAGAATCAGCGGGCGTCGGCCGACCCGGTCGGCGAGGCCGCCAAGGGCCAGTAAAACCGGCAGCACGCCGAGCACATAGCCAGAAAAGGCCATGGCGGTGGCGGCCGCGCCTCGTCCGGACAAGTCGGCGTAGGCGATGTACAGGGGGGCCTGAAGGTTCACCGCAAGGGTGATCAGGCAAAGGGCAAAGGCCAGCAAGGCCGGGGCATGACGAGAGGGCATCGCAAGCATCCGTGGGGGAGTGTCCGGTGCAGCTTCGAGGTCGTGGCCTGTCTTCGACAAGGCACACACGCGGCGCATTTGTGATTAACTGTTTGCTTGAAAATAGCGAACACTTGCCATGCGCCTCGAACTCGACCGGCTTCACCCTTCGCCGTTGGTCCAGCAACTGACCGAGCAATTGCAGGCCTGGGTCGAGCAGCAGCGCCTGCGTCCCGGCGCGCGTCTACCCTCGATCCGTGCCCTGGCACGGGACCATGGGGTGAGCGCGTCCTGCGTGATAGAGGCTTACGATCGGTTGGTCGCCGGCGGCTGGCTGGAAGCGCGCCACGGAACCGGCTTTTTTGTGGCCGAGCGCAAGCCGGGACTGCAGGCAGATGTGGGTGTGGCCTGGGGCGAGGGCATCGACGGTCGCTGGCGGCAGTTTCGTGAGGGGCACGACGAATTGCTCAAGCTGGGATGTGGCTGGCTGCCGGTGGCCTGGCGTGCCGAGGCTGAACTGTCCCAGGCGGTGCGCCAGGTTAGCCGTGGCGCGCCGGAGGCCTTGTTCGACTACTGCCCGCCGTTGGGGCTGGCCAGTCTGCGCTTGCAGTTGCATAAAGGCTTGGCGAAGCTCGACATTGCGGCTTCACCTGAGCATATCCTGACCACCCAGGGGGCCAGTCATGCCCTCGACCTGCTGGTGCGCACCCTGCTGGCACCCGGTGATACGGTGCTGGTGGAGCGTCCCGGCTATTACAACCTGTATAACCTGCTGCGTCTGCATCAGGTCAATATGCTCGAAGTGCCGCGCACGGCCACTGGGCCTGACCTGGCGGTGCTCGAGCGCCTACTGGCCGAACACCGGCCGCGATGCCTGTTCACCAACAGTCTGTACCAGAACCCCACAGGGTCCAGCCTGACTCCCAAAGTGGCCTACCGCCTGCTGGAACTGGCGCGCGAGCATGATGTAAGGATCATCGAGGACGACCTCTACGCCGACTTCCAGGATGGCGCGGCGACGCGCCTGGCGACCCTCGACAGTGAGCAGCGGGTCATTTACCTGGGCAGTTTTTCCAAGACCCTCAGCAGCTCGCTGCGGGTCGGTTACCTGGTGGCTGAAGAGCCACTGGTGGCTCGCCTGGCCGAACTGAAAATGGTCAGCAGCATCGGTACCTCGCGCTTCGCCGAGCAGGTGGTCGGGCAGATGCTTGCCAATGGCAGCTATCGCAAGAGCATCCAGCGTTTGCGCGTGCGCCTCGGGCAGCACATGGCGAAGACGCTTGGGCAACTGGAGGCCTGTGGCTGGGAGCTGTTCTGCGAGCCTTTCGGCGGCATGTTCGTCTGGGCTCGCTCGCCCGGACGCGATTTCGCCGAGCTGGAGCAACTGGCGCTGAAGCAGGGCGTGCTGTTGACGCCGGGCAGTGCCTTCGATCCGCAAGGGCGTGCAAGCGACTGGTTACGGATCAATGTCGCCTATGGGCAGGATGTCCGCGCCCAGCGCTTCTTCCGGCACGCCGGGCGACCTTCAGCAATCTGAAAACGACACGTTCATAGCTATTTGACACCATTGCGTCGCTCAGCTCTTGTGAGGGCGTCGATGCCATTGTCACTCTTGTCGTTCGGAACAGTCCGGCAATGCGAGAGGTAACGGTGATGGTGGCAACCAGGCACGGTGTACTGGCCAACCTGGGCATGGCCCGCAAGCTTGGCCTGGGTTTCGCGTTGGTTCTGCTGCTGACGCTGGTGGTGGCGGTGATCGGCGTGTATGCGCTGACCAGTATCGGCCAGCGCTTCGACGGGCTTCGGCAGATGGCGCAGTTCAACGCCGAGCTGTCGAGGCTGCGCCAGCATGAGCAAGCATTTGCCCTGCGTTCGGACATCAAGGAGGCCGAGGCCTTGCGCGGCGGGCTGAAAAACCTGCTGGAGCGGGCCCAGGGCGTGCCAGCACTGGCGTCTGCGCAAGCAGACCTGTCCGCCTACGGCCAGGTGTTCGATCAATTCGTCCAGGCGGTGCAGGCCAAGGAACTGGCGCTGGACATGGCCAGTTGGTCGGTGTCCAGCGTGGCCAACAACCTCGATGTGCTTCAGGCGGGCCTGGCCGATGACGGCAGCTACACCCTCAAGCAGTCCCAAGGGCAGCAAGGGGCGGAATTTCTCGAGCAGGCGAGCCAGGTGGGGCAGGTCTCACGGTTGATGTTGCAGGCCATGGACGAAGCCCGGGTACGCCTGGACCAGAGCCGCAAAGGCGTCGAGGCTGGCCAGGGGCGAATTGCCCAGACGGTCGAGGCGGCAAGCCTGGTCGCGCAGCTCAAGGGCGCGGTCAGTGACGCGGGTTACCAGAGCGTGCTCGGCGAAGTGGCCGGGCATATCGCCAGTTTTTCCGAGAAACTCAACGAGTACACCGACCTGTTGAGCCAGGAGCAGGGCATCAAGGCCCAGTTGCAAGCCAGGGCCGAGCAGGCCACGGCGCAGGTCGACCAGGCGTACGCGGCCCAGGAGCAGGCGATGCAGGGCGAGCTGGCGCGCAATGTCGTGGCCATCGCGGTCGCCACCGCCCTGGCGTTGCTGGTTGGGGTGCTGGCCGCCTGGTTGATTACCCGTGCCGTGGTCGCACCGCTCAAGCGGGTGATCGCCCGGGCCCGGCGTATTGCCTCAGGTGAGCTGGGCATCGAAGCGGAGCCGCCGCGCAAGGATGAAGTGGGGCAACTGTTGCAGGCCATGCAACAGATGGCCGAAGGCTTGTCTGGCGTGGTGAGTGGCTTGCAGCAGGGGATCGAGCAACTGGCCGGCAGCGCCCAGGCATTGTCGGCGGTCACCGAGCAGACCAACCGCGAGGTCGGCAGCCAGAAGGACGAAACCGAGCAGGTGGCCACTGCCATGCAGCAGATGACCGCCACGGTGCACGATGTGGCGCGCAATGCCGAGCAAGCGGCGCAAGCCGCGCAGGCCGCTGATGACAAAGTCGGCTCAGGGCAGCAGGTGGTGCGCCAGAGCATGCAGCGAATCGAGCAGTTGGCGGCGGCGGCTGAAACGGCCAGCAACGGCATTGACAGCCTCAGTGCCGAGATTCACACCATCGGTAATGTGCTGGAGGTGATCAAGAGTGTCGCCGAACAGACCAACCTGTTGGCGCTGAACGCCGCCATCGAGGCGGCCAGGGCGGGTGAGCAGGGCCGCGGTTTTGCCGTTGTGGCTGACGAAGTGCGGGCGTTGGCCCGGCGCACGCAGCAATCCACCGAGGAGATCGAGCGCCTGGTGGCCAGCCTGCGCGGCAACGCCCAGCAGTCGGTGGCGCAGATTCGTGGCAGCACCGAGCTGGTGCGTCTGGCGGTGGTCGATACGCTGCAGACCGAGAGTGCCCTTGGCAGCATCGCCGCGGCGGTGTCGCTGATCCAGCAGATGAACCAGCAGATTGCCGCGGCCGCCGAGCAGCAGAGTTCGGTGGCCGAGGAGATCAGCCGCAGTGTCACGCAGATTCGAGGGAGTGCCGATCAGGCGGCCTTGGCCATGGAGGACAACGCCCGGTCAAGTGTCGCGCTGGCCCGGCTGGGGGATGACTTGAAGGGGATGGTGGGGCATTTTCGCTTGTGAGGTCTCGCAAGGCACGGTTCGCCGGCAAGCCGGCTCCTACAAATCGTTGGACAAGAGGTCCAACATTGGGGGGGCGTGTCCCAGGCCCGTAGGAGCCGGCTTGCCGGCGAACTGCTGCTTCAACCCTTGCGCGGGCTCAGGATCAGCAGGGTCAACACCCCCGCCACGATCCCCCAGAACGCCGAGCCGATCGAGAACAGGGTGAAGCCCGACGCCGTTACCATGAACGTGATCAGCGCCGCCTCACGTTCCCGGGCCTCGCCCATGGCCACGCTCAGGCCGTTCATGATCGAGCCGAACAGCGCCAGGGCGGCGATCGACAGCACCAGCTCCTTGGGCAGCGCGCCGAACAGCGCCGCCAGGGTGGCGCCAAAGGTGCCGGCCACGCCATAGAAGATCCCGCACCAGACCGCCGCGGTATAGCGCTTGGCCGGGTCTTCATGGGCATGCGGGCCGGTGCAGATCGCCGCGCTGATCGCCGCCAGGTTGATGCCGTGGGAGCCGAACGGTGCCAGCAGCAACGAGGCGAATCCGGTGGCCGAGATCAGGGGCGATGCGGGCACCTGGTAACCGTCGGCGCGCAGCACGGCGACCCCTGGCATGTTCTGCGAGGTCATGGCCACGACGAACAGCGGGATGCCGATGCTGATGGTCGCCGCCAGCGAGAAGCTCGGGGCCGTCCACACCGGCGTGGCGATTTCCAGTTGGAAACCGCTGAAGTCCAGCAACCCCAGGGCACCGGACAGCGCCGTGCCGACCAGCAGCGCGGCGAGCACGCAATAGCGTGGCGACAGGCGTTTGACCAGCAGGTAACTGAAGAACATGCCCAGCACCAGCAGGGTGCGGTGCTGCGCGGCGACGAAGATCTCGCTGCCGATCTTGAACAGGATGCCGGCCAGCAATGCCGAGGCCAGCGAGGCGGGGATTCGCCTGACCAGGCGCTCGAAGCTGCCGGTCAGTCCACAGATCAGCACCAGCACGGCGCAGGTGATGTAGGCGCCGATGGCCTCGCTGTAGCTGACCCCACCCAGGCTGGTGATCAGCAGCGCCGCGCCGGGCGTCGACCAGGCCACCGTGATAGGTGTGCGATAACGCAGCGACAGGCCGATGCTGCACGCCGCCATGCCGATCGACAGTGCCCAGATCCACGATGAGATCTGCGCGCTGGTGAGCCCCGCCGCCTGGCCGGCCTGGAACATCAGCACCAGCGAGCTGGTGTAGCCGGTGAGCATGGCGATGAAGCCGGCGACCACCGCCGACGGAGAGCTGTCCGCCAGCGGCCGCAGGCGCGCGGAGGTAGCATCGGTCATGGAGTAATTCCTTGTACAGGTGTAAGCATTTTTTGCAGGCTACCGCGTCATGGGGCGATTCTTGCCATACAGCAGCCATTGCATTTAACCGTACAGTCGCCAACTATTGGTCTCGGATAGGCAACTGCGTGAAAGGGGAGGGGGCGATGTACAAGGTCTATGGGGATTACCAGTCGGGCAACTGCTACAAGGTCAAGCTGATGCTCAGCCTGCTTGACCGCCCGTGTGAGTGGCATTCGGTGGATATTCTCAAGGGCGAGACCGAGACCCCCGAGTTCCTGGCCATGAACCCCAACGGCAAGGTGCCGGTGCTGCAACTGGAGGATGGCACCTGCTTGTGGGAGTCCAACGCGATTCTCAACTTCCTGGCCGACGGCAGCGAGTTCCTGCCCAGCGAACCGCGCTTGCGTACCCAGGTGCTGCAGTGGCAGTTCTTCGAGCAGTACAGCCATGAGCCGTATATTGCCGTGGCGCGTTTCATCCAGTTCTACCTGGGGCTGCCGGACGAGCGCATCGAGGAGTATCGCAAGCTGCACAAGGGCGGGTACAAGGCGCTCAAGGTGATGGAGCGGCAGTTGCAGATGACGCCCTACCTGGTCGGGGACCAGTATTCGATTGCCGATGTGGCGTTGTACGCCTACACCCATGTGGCACATCAGGGCGGGTTCGACCTGGCGGATTACCCGGCGGTGAGAGCCTGGCTGGAGCGGGTGGCGAGCCATCCGCGGCATGTGCCTCTGGTGAGTTGAGCACGGGCCCTGTTCGCCGGCAAGCCGGCTCCTACACGATATCTGTAGGAGTCGGCTTGCCGGCGAACAGGGCCAACGTGTTGTCAGATCGCGGCGAAGCGTTTGTCCAGGTAGGCGATGATGTCCTTGGACTCGTACATCCAGGTGACTTTGTCGCCTTCCTCGATGCGCAGGCACGGCACTTTCACCCGGCCACCGCCTTCGAGCAGCGCCTGGCGGTGCTGCGGGTCGTTCTTCGCATCACGCAGCGTCACCGGCACATTGAGCCGGTGCAGGGTGCGGCGGGTCTTGACGCAGAACGGGCAGGCATGGAACTGGTACAGCGCGAGGCCTTTGGCCTGCTGTTCGACACCGGCCTGGGCCGTGGCATCGCGCTTTTTCTTGGCCGGGCGGCTGATCCAGTCAGCGAACACGATGAGCTGGCCGAGGCCGACCCGCAGGGCTTTGACGATCATGGGCAACTCCTGAAAAGAAAAAGCCGACCCCAATGGGTCGGCTCCGGATCACAGGCCGATCACTTGATCAGGCTGAGGAACTCGCCGCGGGTGGAGGCATTCTCGCGGAACTCGCCGAGCATCACCGAGGTGAGCATGGTCGAGTTCTGCTTCTCGACGCCGCGCATCATCATGCACATGTGCTTGGCTTCGATGACCACGGCCACGCCCGCGGCGCCGGTCACCTGCTGGACGGCCTCGGCGATCTGGCGGCTGAGGTTTTCCTGGATCTGCAGGCGACGGGCGAACATGTCGACGATCCGCGCGACCTTCGACAGGCCGAGCACCTTGCCCTGGGGGAGGTAGGCGACATGGGCCTTGCCGATGAACGGCAGCATGTGGTGTTCGCACATCGAGTAAAGCTCGATGTCGCGGACCAGCACCATTTCGCTGTTGTCGGAGCTGAACAGCGCGCCGTTGGTCACTTCTTCCAGGGTCTGTTCATAACCGCGGCAAAGGTATTTCATGGCCTTCGCAGCCCGTTTCGGCGTGTCGAGCAGGCCTTCGCGGGAGACGTCCTCGCCCAGCTGGCTGAGGATCTCGGTGTAGTTCTGTTCCAGGGACATGGATCTACCTGTGGAAAATTTCGCAAAGACGAAGGGTACGGCGCCAAGCACGGCGCTGCAAGCGCGATGTCATTCGTCGCGGCCTTCGAGCATGGTTCGCTTGAGCATGACGTACAGCGCGCCGGTGCCGCCGTGGCGGGCCTGGCAGGAGGCGAAGCCGAGCACTTGCGGGTGTTGGCGCAGCCAGGTGTTGACGTGGCTCTTGATCATCGGGCGCTTGCCATCGATGCGCGCGGCCTTGCCGTGGGTCACGCGCACGCAGCGCACTTCGAGCTTGTTGGCTTCGGCGATGAAGTCCCACAGGGTTTCGCGCGCCTTCTCGACGCTCATGCCGTGCAGGTCGAGGCTGCCCTCGAAGGCGATCTGGCCGAGCTTGAGCTTGCGGATCTGGCCTTCCTGCACGCCGTCGCGGCGCCACATCAGTTCGTCTTCGGCGCCGACATCGATGATGAACTGGTCGGACAGGCCGTCGACGACCAATGGCTGATCGCTGCGGATGGTTGCTGCCTGGCGCAGGCCGGCCAACTGCTTGCGGTCGGCCTTGGGTTTGCCGACCTCGGCGCGATCGTGCTGGATCGGTTTGACCCCGCGCACTTCACTGCGGAAGAGGGAAAAATCGTCGTCTTGCATGGTGCCTCCACGTGGGCGGCGTAGTTTACGCGACTGGCCGTCGGAGTGAAGCCTTGGGTTGCTCGTGCGGGCAAACACAATCTATTGAGTTTCCACGCCTCTGTAGGAGCGGCTTTAGCCGCGATCACCCGCGAAGCGGGTGCCGGACACAGCGCTGGCTGCATCGCGGCTGAAGCCGCTCCTACAGAGGGCCCTGATGCTCAACAGGTCAGTCGTGCTTTTTCATCAAGTGTGGCGCCAGGTTCAACCCGTGCCCGCGGCGCAGGCGAATGCGGCTGCGCCGCCAGCCGCGTACACCGAAGTACAGCAGCACGATGCCGACCACCGCGAGCGTCGCCGCCAGCGGTCGGTTGGCATTGAGTTCGGCAAGGGCGGGGTAGTTGCCCAGCAGGCCGGCGACGCCGGCCATGGCGAGGAGGATGCCCAGTGTCGCGAGCAGCACCGAGAAGGCGGCGCCCAGGCGCGCGCCCCAGTTGCTCGGTTCGCGCTGGCGCAGGCGCTTGGCATCGAAACGGCCTTTGAGCTTCATTCGAAGTCCTCTGGATCTTTGTAACGCTGATCCGGATTTCGACCTGCGGGCTGTCCTTGGGTTCCGCCCGTCCGCCGGACGGTCTCGGTCAGACCAGGCTGGCGGTGGGGGCGACGCAGGCGAAGTTGTCGGCCATCACGGCCATTTCGCACTGGTGGATCTGCGCAGCGGGGATCACCGTATCCTTGAGGGCAAGGTCACGGGTTGCCGAGGCATCTTCCACCAGGGTGCAGCGATAACCATAGTCCTTGGCGCGGCGCACGGTGGTGCTGACGCTCGAGTGGCTCATGAAGCCGCAGACGATCAGGTCAAGCGGGCCGAACGCCTGCAGCGTTTCATGCAGCTTGGTGTTCTTGAACGCGTTGGGCATGCGTTTTTCAATGACGACTTCGCCCTCCAGCGGCTCCAGGCCGGGGATGAACTCACCCCCCGGGCCCTGCGGGTCGAAGCGACCGCCGACGGTACCGAGGTGGCGGACGTGGATGATCGGACGGTTGGCCTTGCGGGCGGCGTCGAGCAACCTGGCGATGTTCGCCACGGCCTCGTCCATGCCCGACAGCGCCAGCGGACCGCTCAGGTACTCCTTTTGCGCATCGATGACGATCAGGCTGGCTTGGCCCAGCTTGGCCGGCGGGTAATCGCGGCCAGTGAGGCGGAACATCGTGGTTGGAACGGAGGACATCAAGGGCTCCTTGGATAGGGCTTTTGTATACCTATTCTCCCTCGCCTTGGCGTCAATGTGAATGGTTGACATTGCAGGCGGCATGGTTACTGGCCTGGGGCTATCCATTCGGCCATCGGAGAAAACAAATGTGTGGTGTGGGCTGTTAGACTTTTGTCCTGTCTGAAAAGGAGTACCCCGTGATCACATCCCGCCTGCGCACCCTGCGCGACCATATCCGCTGGGCGGTCAGCCGCTTCCATGAGCACGAGCTGTTCTTCGGCCACGGCGCCGACAATGCCTGGGACGAGGCCCGGCTGCTGGTGCTCGGTTCGGTGCACCTGCCGTGGGAGGTGGCCGACAGCTACCTGGACTGCCAGCTGGAGGACGATGAACGGGTACGCCTGCAGCACCTGCTCAAGCGCCGCATCGAAGAGCGCGTGCCCACCGCCTACCTGCTGGGCGAGGCGTGGTTCTGCGGCATGTCGTTCATCGTCGACGAGCGCGTGCTGGTGCCTCGCTCACCCATTGGCGAGTTGATCGAAAAGCGTTTCGAGCCGTGGCTGGCGGCGGAGCCGGCGCGCATTCTCGACCTGTGCACCGGTTCCGGTTGCATCGGCATCGTCGCCGCCGATGTGTTCCAGGACGCCGAGGTGGTGCTGGCCGACCTGTCCTTCGATGCGCTGGAAGTGGCCAACCAGAACATCGAGCGCCATGGCCTGGAACAACGTGTCTACACCGTGCAGGGCGATGGTTTCGGCGGCTTGCCGGGGCAGCGCTTCGACCTGATCCTGTCCAACCCGCCCTATGTCGACGCCGAGGATTTCGACGACATGCCGGCCGAGTACCACCATGAGCCCGAGCTGGGCCTGGCCTGCGGCAATGATGGCCTGGACCTGGTGCGGCGGATGCTGGCCGAAGCGGCCGAGCACCTGACCGAGAAGGGCCTGCTGATCGTCGAGGTGGGCAACAGCCAGGTGCACGTCGAGGCGCTGTACCCTGAAGTGGACTTCGCCTGGCTGGAGTTCGAGCGTGGCGGCCACGGGGTGTTCATGCTGACCGCCGAGCAGTGCCGGAAGCACCAGGATCTGTTCAAGTCGCGGGTGTGATTTGAATGGGGCTGCTTTGCAGCCCTTTCGCCGGCAAGCCGGCTCCTACGCGGTATTTTCTGTAGGAGCCGGCTTGCCGGCGAACAATCAGCGGGTGGCGATCCAGATCAATAGCCCCGCCTGGAACACCGCGAAGGCCACCAGGCAGGTGATGGTGAAGCGCAAGCCGCTGTCCTCGCGACGGTACTTGGCCACGCGCTCGTCACGCTCGCGCAACTGGGCTTCCTTCTCCATCAGGTTCTGCTCGGCCTGCTGCAGCATGCCGGCCGCCTCGATGATATCGACGCGCTGGACCTTCTCGGTGTTCCAGCCACCCTTGAGCTGGCCCACCGCGGTTTCCACCACTCGCCCCTTGAGCAACTGGCCATCGGCGTATTCCACGGCCAGGCCGACGCTGGCCAGCACGTGGTCGCGGCGCAGGCGAGTGTCCTCGTTGAGCGCATCCTTGTTCGGCAAGCTCATGCCTTCGACCCGGTAGTGCGAGCAACGTTGTTGCAACCACTGCACCGCCTGGGCCAGCAGGAAGCGGCCGAGACCGCGGTTCAGCGGTTCGAGTTGCAGGCCACTGTCGCTGCCGATGCGCACCAGGCGCTGTTCGTGGTCGACGCGGATGTCCAGCTGGTTCTGTTCCTTGCGCACTTTCTGCCCGGGCAGGCGGATTTCCATGCGCAGCAGGCTGTGGGCCTTGTCGTGACGCTCGGCGTAGCCGAACTGGACGAAGCGCAGGGGCCGTGCGCCGCTGTTGCGGTCGGTCGGCAGCGGCGCCAGGCGCAGCAGCTGGAAGTGTTCGGCGGCAAGGTCCGCCCAGGGCTGGGGAGCGCTGTCCGGGGCTTGTTCTTCTGTCGCCTCGGCGGCGGGGGCATCGGTCATCGGGACAATCCTCAAGTGCACGGCGGCCAGGTGTTCAGCGGGCCTTGGCGCCGTGATCACGACCTTCATAGCTGCATTATCGGCAGCTCGGGCCAAGACCTGAGTATTGTCGGTGATCGAACCCTCAGGTCGGTGGCAACTGGTGGATGAAGGCGACGATCCGTTCACCCAGCTCGCGCGCCAGGGGCAGTTCCGGGTTGAGGTAGCTGTCGCGTTGCTGGCGGATATCTCGGGGGCTGATGCGCAACACGTGGTTCATGCCGTCGATCAGCGCCAGCTCGGCATCGGGCTTGGCGGCCTTGAGGCGCTCGGCGTCGGCCACTTCGACTTGCACGTCATTGCGGCCCTGGACGATCAGCGCGGGCACCTTGAGGTGGGCAAAGGCTGCCGCCGGGTCCTGGCGCAGCAGCGAGATCAGGTACGGCTGCACGCTGGGGCGGAATACCTGGCGCAGGGGCGCCGGCACGTCCAGGCTGGTCTGCCCCGCCTGCAACCTGTCGATCAGCGCCACGGCGGCGTTCAGTTGCGCAGGGGGCAAGCGTTGGGCCAGTTGCTCGCGCAACACCTGCGCCACCGGGCGGCCACTACCGGCCAGGGTGATCACTGCGCTGGCGCCGGCCTGCTCGGCGGCCAGGCTGGCGATCAGTGCGCCTTCGCTATGGCCGACCAGGATCAACGGGCCAAAGCGAGGGTCATGGCGCAATGCCTGGCCCCAGGCGACGACGTCGGCCACGTAGCGTTCGACGCTGAGGTCGCGCTCGTCGGGCGTGGCCGGTTGGCTGGCGGCCACGCCGCGCTTGTCGTAGCGCACACTGGCGATGTGCTCGCCGGCCAGCAGCAGGGCCAGGCGCTTGAGGTTGTCGATGCGCCCGGAGGCGGGGTTGTTGCCATCGCGGTCGGTAGGGCCGGAGCCGGCGATGATCAGCACCACCGGAGGCGGGGTATCCTGTTGCGGCAACAGCAAGCTGCCGTGCAGCACCCCCTGACCGGTGTCCAGGTCGATAGGGCGTTGCAGCACGGTGGGGGCGGCTTGGGCTAGACCAGTGCAAAGCAGCAGGAGGAGGGCGGCGAGGCGCGACTTCATCAACGGGTACTATCTGGGGAGGTCTGGTTTCGACCTTGGGGTTTGTGGAAGGTTCGCTGCCCCTTCGCCGGCAAAGCCGGCGCCTACATTGAGGTCAGCACGGGCCACCATTACCGTGGTGTTTTCCGTATACTGGCCGCTTTCGTTCATTTCAGGCTGATCTCGCGGAGCGTCCATGTCCGGCAATACCTACGGCAAGCTGTTCACTGTCACCACCGCTGGCGAAAGCCATGGGCCGGCGTTGGTCGCCATTGTCGATGGGTGCCCGCCGGGCCTCGAGATCTCGCTCGCCGACCTGCAGCACGACCTCGACCGGCGCAAGCCCGGCACCAGCCGGCATACCACTCAACGCCAGGAACCGGACGAGGTGGAAATCCTCTCCGGGGTGTTCGAGGGCCGCACCACCGGTTGCTCGATCGGCCTGCTGATCCGCAATACCGACCAGAAATCCAAGGACTACTCGGCGATCAAGGACCTGTTCCGCCCAGCCCATGCCGACTACACCTACCACCACAAGTACGGCCTGCGCGACTACCGTGGCGGTGGTCGCAGCTCGGCGCGCGAGACCGCCATGCGCGTGGCGGCCGGCGCCATCGCCAAGAAGTTTCTCGCCACCCAGGGTATCCGTGTGCGCGGCTACATGAGCCAGCTCGGCCCGATCGAGATCCCGTTCAAGACCTGGGACTCGGTGGAGCAGAACGCCTTCTTCAGCCCGGACCCGGACAAGGTGCCGGCGCTGGAGGCGTACATGGACCAGCTGCGCCGTGACCAGGATTCGGTGGGCGCGAAGATCACCGTGGTCGCCGAAGGCGTGATGCCGGGCCTGGGCGAGCCGATTTTCGACCGCCTCGATGCCGAGCTCGCCCACGCGCTGATGAGCATCAACGCAGTCAAGGGCGTGGAGATCGGCGCCGGTTTCGCCAGTGTCGCCCAGCGTGGTACCGAGCACCGTGACGAGCTGACCCCCGAAGGCTTCCTCAGCAACAACGCCGGCGGCATTCTCGGCGGCATCTCCTCGGGCCAGCCGATCGTCGCCCACCTGGCGCTCAAGCCTACTTCGAGCATCACCACGCCCGGCCGCTCGATCGACATCGACGGCAATCCGGTCGAGGTGATTACCAAGGGCCGTCACGACCCTTGCGTCGGCATCCGCGCCACGCCGATCGCCGAGGCGATGATGGCCATCGTGCTGATGGACCACTTGCTGCGTCATCGCGCACAGAATGCCGGTGTCACGGTACATACCCCGGTGTTGGGGCAGCTCTGATATCAGGGTGGCCCCTTTCGCCGGCAAGCCGGCTCCTACAGGTACGACAGCGCCTCGGTAGGAGCCGGCTTGCCGGCGAAGGGACCGCAAGGCCAAACCGACCTATCGATCAAGCCCATGCCCCCCATCCCCTACTGGCGCCTGTCCAGCTTCTACCTCTGCTACTTCGCCCTGCTCGGCGCCACCGCACCGTTCCTGGCGCTCTATTTCGACCACTTGGGCTTCTCCCCGGCACGCATCGGCGAACTGGTGGCCATCCCCATGCTGATGCGCTGCCTGGCTCCCAATCTCTGGGGCTGGCTGGGTGACCGCACGGGCCAGCGCCTGTTGATCGTGCGCCTGGGGGCGTTGGCGACGCTGGCGACCTTCTCGCTGATCTTCTTCGGCAAGAGCTACGCCTGGTTGGCGCTGGTCATGGCGCTGCACGCGTTCTTCTGGCACGCCGTGCTGCCACAGTTCGAGGTCATCACCCTGGCCCACCTGCATGGCCAGACTTCACGCTACAGTCAGGTCCGGCTGTGGGGCTCGATCGGCTTCATCCTCACCGTGGTCGGGCTGGGCCGCCTGTTCGAATGGCTGAGCCTGGACATCTACCCGGTGGCGCTGGTGACCATCATGGCGGGCATCGTCGTCGCCAGCCTGTGGGTGCCCAATGCCCAGCCGGTGGAGCAGACCGACCGGGGTAGGGCAGGGGGCTTCCTCAGGCAACTGGCGGCCCCCGGCGTGGTGGCCTTCTATATTTGCGTGGCGCTGATGCAGCTCAGCCACGGCCCTTACTACACCTTCCTGACCCTGCACCTGGAGCACCTGGGCTACAGCCGTGGCGCCATCGGCCTGCTGTGGGCGCTGGGGGTGGTGGCCGAAGTGCTGGTGTTCATGATGATGAGCCGGATCTTCGCGCGGGTTTCGGTGCGCCGGGTGCTGTTGGCGAGCTTCCTGCTGGCCGCCGTGCGCTGGCTGTTGCTGGGCAACCTGGCCGAGATCCCGGCGGTACTGGTACTCGCCCAGGTTCTGCACGCCGCCACGTTCGGTTGTTTCCACGCCGCCAGCATCGCCTTCGTCCAGGCCAGTTTCGGTGCGCGCCAGCAGGGCCAGGGGCAGGCACTGTACGCGGCGCTGTCCGGTACCGGTGGCGCCTTGGGCGCTTTGTATTCGGGCTACAGCTGGAAATGGCTGGGCCCGCACTTCACCTTTGGTATGGCCAGCGTCGCGGCACTGGCCGCAGCCGTTATCATTGCCCTCCATCTGAAAGAAAGCAGGAACGACCCCTGATGAGCATCCTCAGTGTTTTCGACCCGTCCAGCCCGGAACTGCCGAACAAGGTGCTGACCCACCACGACGACATCGCCGCGACGCTGGCCGAGCAGGGCGTGCGTTTCGGTCGCTGGCAATCGGGGGCGCGACTGCGCCCGGGCAGCAGCGAAGGTGAGGTCCTGGAGGCCTGCCGCGAGCCGCTCGATCGATTGATGACGGCCCACGGCAGTGCCGCATTCGCCGTGCTCAGCCGCGAGGGAGTCGATCCGGCCCTGGACGACCTGCGCGATGAGCATGTGCATGACGGCGAGGAAGTGTTCGCGGTGATCAGCGGACGGGCCCAGGTTAACTTGCGCCTGGGCGGCTTCATCCATGCCGTATTGTGCGAGAAGGACGATGTACTGGTGATTCCAGCAACGGTACGGCGCTGGTTGGACCTGGGCGATGCCCCGTTCTGCCTGGCGTTGCGCCTGTTCGACAGCACGCAGGGCATGCAGCCGCGGTTCACCGGTGATGCCGGTGCCCGGCAGTTTCCGGGGCTCGACGAGCTCTGAGCGATCAGCGATAGGTTGGCAGGGCGAAGCGCTGCTGGCTTTGCAGTCTCGAGATCACCGGCAGGTCGCAGGCCTGTTCGGCCAGGTCGCGGCGGATGGCGCTGATGGCCCAGGACAGCTGTTCGGCGCTGTGCAATTGTGCGTATGACAGCACGCGACGGGTCACCACGCCATCAGCGGCGCGCAGGGTCAGCAGGATGCCGCCGTCTGGTCGTGACTGAGTGGCGACCTGGTAGGCCGAGAACACCGACGTGAATTTTTCCTGAATGAGGTCCATGGCAACTCCTGACTGTTGTGCTGGCAGACGTGAGTTGGGATTTGCAGTGAGCGTGCCAGTCTTTCTGTTTTTATAAATTCCTTATAAAACAATAGGTTATGTTTACTTTTGATATCGGGCTGTTTGCATTTTGCAATGTCGTGCATTTTGCACAGTGCAAAATGCACGGTAATAGGTTTGTTCTCTCTGCCCCATAGAATCTGCCGCTTTGACCCCTGGAGGGTGCCTGGCCAACACTTGGCCCCACGAAATTGCCAGGAGGTTCCCGATGTCCGATCAACAGTCCGCCGAAGCGACCGCCGCCTTCGCCGAAGAAGTCTTCGAGTGCGCCCGTCGCGGTGATGCGCCCATGCTTGAGCGCCTGCTCGCCAGTGGTCTTCCGGCCGACTTGCGCAATCACAAGGGCGACACCTTGCTGATGCTGGCCAGTTATCACGGTCATGAAGAGGCGGTTCGCGTGTTGCTGGCCCATGGCGCCGACCCGCTGATCGCCAACGACAACGGTCAGTTGCCCATTGCCGGTGCAGCGTTCAAGGGCGACCTGGCGATGATCCGCGTGCTGCTGGCGCAGGGCGTGCCGGTAGATGCCGCCGCCGCTGATGGCCGCACCGCGCTGATGCTGGCGGCCATGTTCAATCGCCTGGAGATCCTCGATCACCTGCTGGCCCAGGGTGCCGATCCGGCGCACCGCGATGCCGCGGGCATCACGGCGCTGATCGCGGCGCGGACCATGGGCGCGATGGATACCGCAGCGCGCCTCGAGGCGCTGCCCGGCTAACCCCCTGGGGGCGTTTGCGGCTATCCTTGGCGCCTTTTACGCCAATCCGCAGGGCCCCCCAATGAAAGACCAGTTGCTCGAATTCATCAGCCTCATCGGCGCCGGCTGCCTGCCCGATGACGTCATCGAGCGCATCGCCGACGAGGCCGCCCAGGCCTACGCCGACCCCGCCGCCTTCCTCGCCGCCAACCCGGACATCAACTACGACGACACCTTCCCGATCCCGCTGGGCGAATGGGTGGTGCTTGGCAGCTTGCCTGATACCGTGGTGTTCCAGGCTGACACTTACCAGGACCTGTTCCAGCAGATCAGCGACTCGTTCGACAAGAGCGTGCCGTTCACCCTCAAGCCCAAGCAGTTGGCGCGCACCGAGCCGCTGACCGCGCTCAACCGCATCCAGGTGCAGATGGGGGCGCTGAACAAGGAAGCCGGCGGCTATGTGCTGCTGAACTTCAGTCAGTTGCTCGATGACGAGTTGCAGATGGTGATGGTGGGGCAGAACGACCTGGCGCGGGTGCTGGAATTGGGCGCGGCGGTGGGGATCAAGGTGGAGCCGGCGCTGGAGGCGCTGAAAGTGGCGGTACACGTCTGAGCCGGGGGGTTACCTACTCCCCTGTAGGAGCGGCCTTGTGCCGCGAAAGGGCCGCAAAGCGGCCCCAAGATCCTTGCGCCAACGCTGGAATCCCGGGGCTGCTGCGTAGCCCTTTCGCGGCACAAGGCCGCTCCTACAGGGATTGCGCATTGGTCTTTCAACCCAACGCGGTATCAAGGAACATCATCACCGCGAACCCGCCCATCAAGCCAAGGGTCGCCGCCGTCTGGTGGCCGTTGCGGTGGGTTTCCGGGATCACTTCGTGGGACACCACGAAGATCATCGCCCCCGCCGCCAGCCCCATGCTGATCGGGTAGGCCAGGGCGAAGCCGGTGGAAATCCCCAGGCCGATGACCGCCCCGAGGGGCTCCATCAGCCCGGAACCGATCGCCACCAGCGCCGCCTTGAAGTTCGACAGCCCCGTGGCGCGCAAGGCCAGGGCCACGGCCAGCCCTTCGGGGATGTCCTGGATGGCGATGGCGCTGGTCAACGGCAGGCCGATGTTCAGGTCGCCGTTGGCGAAGCTCACGCCGATGGCCATGCCCTCGGGCAAGTTATGCAGGGTGATAGCCAGCACGAACAGCCAGACCCGGCTGATCCGCTCGGCTTCCGGCCCGCAGGGGCCGGTGCTTTCGTGCTCGTGCGGGGTGAAACGGTCGAGCCCGAGCATCAATAGCACGCCCAGCCCCATCCCCAGCACCACGGTAAAGGCTGCGGCCGGGCCGTTGCCGGTGATTTCCCGGGCGGCATCCAGGCCGGGGAGGATCAGCGAGAACGAGCTGGCCGCGAGCATCATCCCGGCGGCGAAGCCCAGCATCACATCCTGGCTGCGCGCGCTGACATCACGCAGGACCACCGCCAGCACCGCGCCGAGGGCCGTGGCGCCGAAGCCGGACAGGCCGCCGAGCAATGCCAGGTGAAGGTTGTCGGCGTGGTCGCCGTTGATGGCATTCCAGACGCTCGCCATCAGCAAGGCGAGCATGGCGAGCAGGCTCAGCAGCAGGCCGGCGCTGAGCCAGGGGGTGTCGATCGCCTGTTGCCGCCAGGCGCCGATCATCGAGAGTTGGGTATTGGCTGGGGGCATGCGGACCTCGGGACGGTGGATTACGGCAGTCTATCCAGTGACCGGCGTGGCCGGCCAAGGATTCCCCTCTATCGGCGTCATAGCCAGCTATGCTCTGCAACACTGTCATCTAGTGGGGGCGGCGCCATGGGTTCGACCTTCAATGGCCTGGTTGGCTTGATCATCCTGGCCCTGGATATCTGGGCGATTCTCAATGTGCTCAAGAGCAGCGCGGAGGTGGGGATCAAGGTGCTGTGGATACTGTTGATCGTGCTGCTGCCGGTGCTGGGGCTGATCATCTGGGCGATCGCCGGGCCGCGGGGCAACATTCGGATATAGATGCGGCGAGGGTCCTGGCCGGCCCTTCGACAAAATTTTCACACTCGATTTTTGAGAATTCGCGCCGCACAATGCGGCCTTGGTCCGTGGCCACGGTAATGGTCGGACCTCCAGGCTGTTGGCGATTGTCGCCTTCCCGCAAACCGCAATCCTAGGACCTCTCCATTCATGGCTAACACGGACGCCTTGAAGCAACAGGGCGTGCGAGGCTCGTTCTCGCCAACCCTGAAATCCCACCTGGCCTACACGCTGCTCAGCGGCCTGGTGATCATGCTGATGCTCAGCCTGGTACGCCTGGCGCTGCTGGTCTACAACAGCGACATGATCGGCGACACCCCTTACTCGACCGTCGCCGAAGGCTTCTTCAACGGCCTGCGGTTCGACCTGCGGGTGGTGGTGTACATCAGCATCCCGCTGCTGCTGGCCGTGCTCAGCCCCTGGCTGATGGCCCGACGTGGGCTGTTCCGTTTCTGGCTGACCATCGCCTCGAGCGTGGTGATGTTCCTCGGCCTGATGGAGATGGACTTCTACCGTGAGTTCCACCAGCGCCTCAACGGCCTGGTGTTCCAGTACATCCAGGAAGACCCCAAGACCGTCATGAGCATGCTCTGGTACGGCTTCCCGGTGGTCCGCTACCTGCTGGCGTGGCTGTTCGGCACTTGGCTGTTGAGCTTGCTGTTCAAGGGCATCGATCGCCTGACCCGTGGCGCGGGTGATTCCGTCCAGGCCTCTGGCCGTCGCTCGGTCGCACCGTGGTACGGCCGCCTGGCGGTGTTCATGGTGATCCTCCTGGTGGCCGTGATCGCCGCCCGCGGCACCCTGCGCCAAGGCCCGCCGATGCGTTGGGGCGACGCCTTCACCACGGACTCGAACTTCGTCAACCAGCTGGGCCTGAACGGCACGCTGACACTGATCGACGCCGCCAAGAGCCGCTATGGCGAGGACCGCGCCAATATCTGGAAGCCGGTGCTCAAGCAGGACGAGGCCACCCAGAGCGTGCGTGAGCAACTGCTGACCGCCCACGACACCCTGGTCGATGCCGACGAGGCCGCCATCCGCCGTGATTTCGTGCCGCCGCAGGGCCGCACCCTGCCGATCAAGAACGTCGTGGTGATCCTCATGGAGAGCTTCGCCGGCCACTCGGTGGGCGCCCTGGGCAGCCCGAACAACATCACCCCGTACTTCGACAAGCTGGCCAAGGAGGGTCTGCTGTTCGACCGCTTCTTCTCCAACGGCACCCATACCCACCAGGGCATGTTCGCCACCATGGCCTGTTTCCCCAACCTGCCGGGCTTCGAGTACCTGATGCAGACCCCGGAGGGTGGCCACAAGCTGTCCGGCCTGCCGGCGCTGCTCAGCGCCCGCGACTACGACGATGTGTACGTCTACAACGGCGACTTCGCCTGGGACAACCAGTCCGGGTTCTTCGGCAACCAGGGCATGACCACCTTCATCGGCCGCAACGACTTCATCAACCCGGTGTTCTCCGACCCGACCTGGGGCGTGTCCGACCAGGACATGTTCGACCGCGGCAACGAAGAGCTGGCCAAGCATGACGGCAAGAAGCCGATCTACGCATTGCTGCAGACGCTGTCCAACCACACGCCGTACGCGCTGCCGAGCAACCTGCCGGTCGAGAAGGTCACCGGCCAGGGGCGCCTGGACGAACACCTGACCGCCATGCGCTACTCCGACTGGGCCCTGGGCCAGTTCTTCGAGAAGGCGCGCAAGGAGCCTTACTTCAAGGAAACCCTGTTCGTCATCGTCGGCGACCATGGCTTCGGCAACCACCAGCAGGTCACCGAGCTGGACCTGGGCCGCTTCAACGTGCCGCTGCTGCTGATCGCCCCGGGCATCCAGGAGAAGTTCGGCGCGGTGAGCCACACTGTCGGTACCCAGGTCGACATCGTGCCGACCATCATGGGCCGCCTGGGTGGCCAGACCCGTCACCAGTGCTGGGGCCGCGACCTGCTCAACCTGCCTGAGGGCGACGAGGGCGTGGGCATGATCAAGCCGTCGGGCAGCGAGCAGATCGTCGGCCTGGTGCAGGGTGACCGCATCCTGATCGAGTCCAAGGACATGTCCCCGCGCATGTACCGTTACCAGTTGGGCCGCGAGTTCAAGGCCGAGCTGATCGAAAGCCCGGACCAGCCGCAGATGCTCAAGCGTCTCGAGGCGTATATCCAGACAGCGACCAAGAGCCTGCTGGACAATACCGCCGGTGTGGTGCACGGCACGCCGAAGTAAGTGATACGCACCAGGAAAGCCCGCCGTTATCGGCGGGCTTTTTTTTGCGTTGCCGGTCTGAACCCCTGAACGACGAGCCCGTATGGCGGTCAGCTATTACGGGTATCACTCACCGTTGCGCGTATAGCGAGGGCCAATCGATGAAAGAGTGGGAAGTCATCTTTGCCGACCAGAAAGGCGAGCCGACGTCGCTGCTGCTCAATGCCGAGCAGTGCCCCAGCGAGGAAGACGCCGCGCGCGCGATACGTTCGCATCTGTTTCCGGTCATGGACGAGCTGGACCTCAACGACTTCCAGGGCCGTACCCATTCACCCACGGCGCGTTGGCTCAAGGAGCAGAACGGCGTCGTCATCACCGATATCCGTGAAGTCCCCTGAAAGCAGGCTTCTGGCGTGGTGCCTGCACAGGCACTACGCTGGAGTGAGGCACCGGCCTAATCTGCGGGCCTGTGTCGGTTCGATTCGCGTCTTGCATCAGCTCTAATTGCCAGGCATGGCACCGTTGCCAGGCAGGTGCGTCGTGCACTGAAAGTCTATCCATTGCTTTGCAGGAGGACGTTTCATGAGCAGCCAGAACGAAGACATCAGCAGCAGTGTCCTGCGCCAGATGAAAGCTGGCGGTTTCGATTTCACCCGCATCCACCCCATCGAGTTCTATGCCGTCTTCCCTGACGAGGCGGGCGCCCGACGCGCTGCCGGGGCGTTTCGCGGCGAGTCTCTCAATGCGCAGGTCAGCGAGCGGGACGACGGTGCCTGGCACCTGGAACTGAGCAAGGTCATGTACGCCACCCATGGCGGCATCGGGGCCTTCGAACAATCCTTCGAGCGTGCCATTTCGCCGTTTGGTGGCGAGGTCGAAGGCTGGGGTGTCAAGCAGGAGCGGCCGATCGCCTGAGCTGCTTGCATACGTACCTGTAGGAGCCGGCCTTGCCGGCGAACAGGGCCGCGCGCTAGTCGCCGGCCTTGCGCCCAGCCATATGCTTCAGATAAGCCAGTACCGCATCAAGCTCCTGCTCGCTGAGCACCTGCGGCGAGAAGCCTGGCATCTTCGCCTGCGGCCAGCGCCGCAGGCTCTGGGGATCACGAATGTACTGGCGCAGGAATGCCGGCTGGAAATACTCGGTGGGGTTGTGCGGCAGGTTCAGGTCTGGCCCCAGTTGCGCGTCGCCCGCGCCATTGAAGCGATGACAGGCCAGGCAGTTCTGCTGGAACAAGGCAAAGCCCTGGCGCACAGGGTCGTCCAGGGCCAGGGCCGGATCGGGCAGCAAGGCGGGAAAGCGTGCCTCGACCGCTGCCAGGCGGCGAATCGTGCTGATCTGGAACGGCCACTGCTCCGGGCGTATGCGGCTGGCCTGAGGTTGGGTCCAGACCAGATAGAAGGGCCCCGCGCTCGGTTTCCCTGTGCCGATCGAAGGCCAGGGGTGGGCTGGATCCTCGATGGCCAGCCAGGCCTGCGCCGGGCCTGGCTGCAGCAACGAGGCGGCCGGCATCTCGGCGGCGAAACCGTCCAGCGCGATGGCCTGGAGGTGATCACCCGGTTCTACTCCCTCAAGCAGCGCGGCTAGCGGCACGGCGCGGTAATGCAGGGTGCGCTTGTAGGTGACGTCCTGCTCGATGGTGATATCGCGGGCCTGGGGGTGGCCGAGCAATTGTTCGCTTTGCCAGTGGCGGCTGACGGCTCCCAGTTCCAGGGTCAGTTGCGCCGCCCAGGAAGGCAAGGCAAGCAGCAGGCAGATCAGGGTGAGGCACGCGCGCATGGGCAATCTCCAACCATCAAGGTCGGCAGGTTACCTGCGCATTGCCGTTAATGGCCACTGCGCTGTTCAACCGAACAGCCGGGTGAGGTTCGGCAGTATCAGCAGCAGTGTGGTGGCGAAGAGAATGAGCCCTGCTTGGCGTACTTTCGATTGTCTGAACATGGCGGACCGCCTTCTTGTTGTTATTCCTGAATAACCCTTGGCTTCCCTGTCGCGCGTCGGGTCGATCGCAGTGGGACGACAAAGCACCGTCTCTGCTTGCCTCTTGTGTCTGGGTATACAACCAACAGTAGGGCCCGCGTCATCCCTGTTTCAGAACCCTTTGTTCTAACCGTGATTTCGATGATTTCAACTGGTTTTAAGGCCACTGGCCACACCGCTGCCACGCTGGGGCTAGACGAGTGCGCGGGCAGGGTTACCAAGGGTTACAGGGCCTACCGTTCGTCTGGACATCCTACTTGCTTGTACAGCCCTTTCGCGTCAGTCTTTACAGCAATTCCCACACACATGTCGTTCAGGACTATTCCTATGTCGTTACGCATCTGCATCCTTGAAACCGATGTCCTGCGACCTGAGCTGGTTGCGCAGTATCAGGGCTACGGAAGGATGTTCGAGCAGCTGTTCTCGCGTCAGCCGGTCGCCGCCGAGTTCGACGTGTACAACGTGATGAACGGCGACTACCCCGCAGACGATGCAGCCTACGATGCCTACCTGGTGACCGGCAGCAAGGCCGATTCGTTCGGCAGCGACCCGTGGATCCAGACGCTCAAGGCCTACCTGCTCAAGTTGTACGGGCGTGGCGAGAAACTGCTGGGTGTGTGTTTTGGCCACCAGTTGCTGGCGCTGACCCTCGGTGGCAAGGCCGAGCGTGCCGACAAGGGCTGGGGGGTGGGGATCCACCGCTACAGCCTGGCAGCCCATGCGCCGTGGATGGACCCGGAGGTGACCGAGTTGACGCTGCTGATCAGCCACCAGGACCAGGTCACCGAAGTGCCCGAGGGTGCCACGGTGATTGCCTCCAGCGACTTCTGCCCGAACGCCGCCTACCACATCCGTGACCAGGTGCTGTGCTTCCAGGGGCATCCAGAGTTCGTCCACGACTATTCGCGCGCGTTGCTCGATGCGCGTCAGGACTTCCTGGGGGAGGAGGTTTACCAGAAGGCCGTGGCCAGCCTGGCGAGCGAACACCAGGGCGACCTCGTGGGGGAGTGGATGTTGCGCTTCATTCAGCAGCCGGCCAAGGTGGGCGATAGCACGGTGTGATGGTCGGGCCGGCCCGGCTATGCCGGGCATCGCCAGCAAGGGTGGCTTCTACGGGTTGCGGAGGTACCTGTAGGAGCCAGCTTTGCTGGCGAATGGGCTAAAGCCAACCCGATCGCTTGAAACTGTAGTACAACCCCGAACACCCAAACCCAATTACCCCAAGCACGGCAAAGTAACCGTAATGCCAGCCCAGCTCCGGCATGTTCTGGAAGTTCATCCCGTAGATCCCGGCAATCGCCGTGGGGAACGCCAGGATCGCCGCCCAGGCGGCGAACTTGCGCTGGGTGATGCTCTGGCGTGATGACTCCAGCAGCATGCCGATCTCGATGGTCTGGCTGGCAATGTCGCGGATACCGGCCAGGTCTTCCATCTGCCGTGTGACGTGGATCTGCACGTCGCGAAAATACGGGCGCATGTTCTTGTCGATGAACGGGAAGCTCAGACGCTGCAGCTCCTCGCTGACCTCCACCATCGGCGCCACGTAGCGGCGCAGGCGCAGGATATCCCGGCGCAGGCTGTGCAGGCGCTGGATGTCCTCTTCCTTCAGCGAATTGCCGAGCACGCTTTGCTCCAGCTCCTCGATCTCGCCATGGATCGCCTCGCTGACAGGCTGGTAGTTCTCGGTGACAAAGTCGAGCAGGGCGTAGAGCACGAAGTCTTCACCATGTTCGAGCAGCAGCGGGCGCGCCTCGCAGCGCTGGCGCACCAGGGCGTAGGACTTCGAGTGGCCGTTGCGGCAGGTGATGATGTAGCCGTTGCCGGCGAAGATGTGGGTTTCGATGAACTCGAGCTTCCCTTCGTGGCGCACCGGCGAGTAGGTGACGATGAACAGCGCGTCGCCAAAGGTCTCGAGCTTGGGCCGGCTGTGTTTTTCCAGGGCATCCTCGATGGCCAGTTCGTGCAGGCCGAACTGACGTTGCAGGTTGGCCAGCTCCTCGGCGTTGGGCTCTTCCAGGCCGATCCAGACGAAGTGCCCGGGCTTGCGGGCCCACTCGGCGCCTTCGTCGAGGCTGATGTTGGTGACCTTCCTGCCGGCGCTGTACACCGCCGACGCGACGACTCGACCCATGGTTGTCCGCTTATTCGGTTGAACACCGTGACAGCTTGGGCTGTAAGGCGGCCCGGGGCAACCTGTGGGGCGTGAAGAATTGCGGGCCTACACGGGGAGTTCGTGTTCCATGTGGTCGATGCAGTGCTGCATCTGGGTGCGGCATTGTTCGATCAGTGCGGGGATGTCCTGCGAGGTGAGGCCGGCGGTGGCGATGGGGGCCAACGAGCGGATGATCACCGTGCGTTGGCGCCAGCTGTTCAGGCCCAGGCGCTTTGTGTAGCGGCTGACGCACACCGGCACGATCGGCACGCCGGCTTCGATGGCCATGTGGAAGGCGCCTTTCTTGAACGCCAGCAATTGCTCGCCGGGGTTGCGCGTGCCTTCCGGAAAGATCCAGATCGAGGTGTCGTCGCGCAAGGTGCGCGTGGTCGCCTGCAGGGCTTTGCGCGCCTGGTAGGCGTTCTTGCGATCGATCAGCACATTGCCACCGAGCCAGAACAACTGGCCGAACAGCGGGATCCAGCCCAGGCTCTTCTTGCCGATGGCGACGGTACGCCGAGGCACTACCTGGCCGAGGATGAACAGGTCGTAGTTGGATTGGTGGTTGGCGATGATCACGCAACCGGGCGGCTGGTCCCACAACGGGCCGACTTCGGCTTTTACCCGGATGCGCATGAACCAGGCGGCCGGCACGCTATAAAGGCGGGCGAACACGCGGCTGTTATCCGGGTTGAAGGGGCGTAGCAGGCCGATCAGCAGGCCCAGCACGCCAACCAGCAGGAAATGCAGC
Organism: Pseudomonas sp. MWU13-3659; assembly: GCF_023757525.1. Classification (NCBI taxonomy): domain Bacteria; kingdom Pseudomonadati; phylum Pseudomonadota; class Gammaproteobacteria; order Pseudomonadales; family Pseudomonadaceae; genus Pseudomonas; species Pseudomonas sp. MWU13-3659. The sequence goes on from NZ_JAMSHW010000009.1 coordinate 186,331, forward strand.
GCCAGCAGGAGCATGCGCAAGATATAAAGCATGGAACGGCTCACACCAGTCAGTCGCGGCGCAGTGTACGGGTGTGCACTGTCCGGGGCAAATACTCGGTGAGCGTCTGGTGGGTCTTTGTAGGAGCGGCTTCAGCCGCGATGCAGGCGCCGTGTCCCCGGCACCCGCTGCGCGGGTGATCGCGGCTGAAGCCGCTCCTACAGAGGCATAGGCTCGGCGATCAGCCCATGTGGTTCTGGTCCTGCAGGATCGCCTCGTCCAGCGCTTCCAGCAGTGCCTTGCGCACCTTCAGCTTGGTGTTCTTGTGCGCCAGCATGTTCAGCTTCTTCAACTCGCGGGCCGCCGCCAGGGCGGCTTCATGCAACTGTTCGGCCGGCACTACCTTGTCAAGGAAGCCCGCTTCGCGCGCGCCCTGCGGGTCGAAGATCTCGGCATTGTTCACCGCCCGCTGGAAGGCGGCGCGGCTGAGGCGGTCGCGGGCCAGTTCGATGCCGGCGTGGTGCATGGTCATGCCGATCTGCACTTCGTTCAGGCAGATCTTGTAGGGGCCTTCGACACCGATACGGTAATCGCCCGACAGCAGCAGGAAGGCACCTTTGGCCACGGCATTGCCGGGGCTTGCGACAATCACCGGGAATGGGTGCGACAGCAGGCGGCGGGCCAGGGTGGAGCCAGCAGTCACCAGGCCGATAGCCTCCTTGGGGCCGGCGGTCATCACCTTGAGGTCGTAGCCGCCGGACAGAATGCCCGGCTGGCCGGTGATGATCACGATGGTGCGTTCTTCCACGGCGCGGTCGAGGGCGGCATTGAAGGCGACGATGAGATCCGGCGAGATGGCGTTGACCTTGCCGTTGTTCAGGGTCAGGGTGGCGATGCCGTCTTCGGCGTGGTAGGTAATCAGCTCGCTCATGGCAGAGTCCTTTGGATGGCGTGGCGACGACGTTACCCAGCGGCGCCGGCCAGGTAAAGCGCCAAGGCTGACTGGCCAGTCAGCGCCGGGCCGACATCCCTTGGTTAGTCGGGGTAGGGCTTTGGCGGTGGGAAAAAGCGCTGGGCACAATGGCAGCATTGCCTTGATAAGCCTGCGTTTTCGGGGAATTGGCTTAAGCGCATGAAAATTCTGAAAAAAATGCTTGCCAAAGAAAAGCTCTTCTACTAAATTAGCGCGCCTCGACAGGCTGAATAGCTTGAAGAGAAACGGTGAAGTGTCCGAGTGGTCGAAGGAGCACGCCTGGAAAGTGTGTATACGAGAAATCGTATCAAGGGTTCAAATCCCTTCTTCACCGCCACATTCTACGAGAAGCCCCCGAATCGAAAGGTTCGGGGGCTTTTTGTTTTACTGCGTGAAGAGTTGTGGCCCAAGCAAGATTTGATGTTGTCTGAACGGGCCCTTTCGCCGGCTTGCCGGCGAAAGGGCCCGTGCAGTCAGCACATCACAATGACTGTCAGAAACTGACGGAAGCCGACAGTCGAGCGGTACGCGGCGCGCCCTGGAACAGGTAGTTGTCGCCCAGGTAATCGCCTACGTCGCGCCAGTAGCGCTTGTCGAAGATGTTGTCCACGGTCAGCCGCAGCACGGTGTCGTAGCCGCCGATGCGGGTGCGGTAGCGGCTACCGATATCGAACACGGTGTAGCCGCCGACTTCGACATTACCTGCCTGGCTGGCGTACTTGCTGGCGCTGTAGCGCGCACCACCCAGCAAGGCCAGGCCGGGTACCGGCAGGGCGTAGTCGGCGTGAACGGCGGCGCGCAGGCGAGGAACGTTGATCGCCTGGTGGCCTTCGTAGGCGTTGGTACCGCTGTTCTGCACGCGCGCGCGGATCGCCGCGGCACTGGCCTGGATCTGCAAGTTCGAGGTCACCTGGCCACTGGCGCCCAGTTCCAGGCCGGTGTTCTTCTGCTGGCCCTGCTGCACATAGGTGAAACTGGCGCCCTCGGGGCGTGCGTACTGGTAGGCCTGGCGGATCTGGAACAGGGCGGCGCTGAAGCTCATGCCCTGCCAGTCTCGCTTGATACCAACCTCCATCTGCCGCGACAGGGTGGGCGCGAGGATTTCGGCGGCATTGCTGGCGAACCAGGGCGCTGTTCCTCCGGCGGACAGCCCCTTGGAATAGCTGGCGTACAGCGTGGTGTCCGGTTGTGGTTTGTAGATCAGCGCCGCATTGGGCAGCAACTGATACTGCTGGGTATGCCGACCGGCAACGCCGTTCTCGTCCCAGGTCTTCTCGTCCAGGCGCACTTCCCGGGCGCCGATCACGGTTTGCCAGTTTTCGTTGAGGGTGATCCGGTCGCTGAGGAACAGGCCATATTGACGGCTGTCCAGGCGGCGCTCGCTGGAACCGATGGATTTGTCGGAGGGTTCCAGGGCGGGGGCGCCGGTGTAGATGTTGCCGGTACCCAACCATTCGTTGTAATACGGCCGCTGATCGAGCGTACGACGCTGGGCGCTGGCACCCACCGTCAATTCGTGGCCCACGCCCAGCGCATCGAAACGTCCATCGAGCATGGCTTGCGCTTCGTCGATGCGACGGGTGTCGTCGGGGCTTCGGAAGTCGTAGATGTCATAGTCGCCCGTGCTGCCAAAGAACGCGCCTTCGCTCGAGCCCCAGGCAAACGCACTGTAGTCGTCGATCACCACTTTGCTGCGCGAAGCGCTGAGGGTGCCGTTCCAGGTGTCGTTGAACCGGTACTTGAAGCGACCACCCAGGTTCAGCGAATCGTTCTGCACCGGCTTCGCCCATGACTGCCTGGCCAGGTGGTCCTTGGGGGCGACCCCATGGGGCACCTGGGTGCCGCCGAGCAACTGGTAGCCCGGTACCGAATACTGCTCGCGGTGCTGGTACTCGGCGTCCAGTTCCAGCACGGCATCCGGGCTGATCTGCCAGTCGAAGGCCAGCGAGGCGAAGTCGCGCTTGCCGTCGGCATGGTCGACGTACGAACGGATATCTTCATGGGCCAGGTTGGCGCGCAGGCCGAACTGGCGCTCGGTGCCGAACCAGCCGCCCAGGTCGGTGGCCAGGTAGCGTTCGCCCTGTTCGTTGGTCGAGACGCTGACGCTGCGCACATCTTCCGGGCGCTTGGTCACGTAGTTGACCAGGCCGCCGGGCTCCGACACGCCGCTCTGCAGCCCGGAGAGCCCCTTGAGCAGCTCGACTTGCTGCTTGTTCTCCAATGCCACGTTCTGTTCGCCGGCAATGGTCTGGCCGTTGATCCGGTAGCTGCTGGCGGCGTTGAGCTCGAAGCCGCGCACGTTGAAGTTCTCGTAGTAGCCGACCGGGGCGTAGCTTTCACCCACCGAGGCGTCGCTTTGCAGCACTTCGCTCAACGTGCGCACCTGGCGGTCGTCGAGCAGTTGGCGGTTGAACACGCTGACCGAGGCGGGCGTGTCCAGCAGCGGGGCGTTGTGCAGGCCGCCGACCTGGGCTTCGCGTGCCTGGTAGCCCTCGTTGCCGTAAACCTCCGAGACGCGCACGGGGGCCAGGGTCACGCTGTCGGCGGCAAGGCCCTGGCCACTGTGCAGGGCGAGGCCGAGGCTGAGCAGGCCGAGGGGCAGGCGGGGGCGAAGCGAGGTCATGCAAGGCTCCTTGGAAGGCGGACGCGCCGTTATTGGCCGGCGGCTGTCGGGCAGGCAAAAGGGCGCCATGGTAGCAGGCTGCCAAGCACGGGTTTGGATGTTTCAGGAGGGAAGGCCATATGCCTAAGACGAATTCTGTAGGAGCGGCTTTAGCCGCGATGCAGGCAATACGTTGCCTGGCACCCGCTTTGCGGGTGATCGCGGCTAAAGCCGCTCCTACAGAACGAGGTGGCTGCGGACTCAGGCCGCAGCCGGACGCTGATGCTTGCGCCAGTTGTCGTCGATCTTCGACCAGGTCTTGCCATCGGTGATGGCCATCAGCTTGCGTCCATCCTTGAACGTGGCGACGAAGGTGACTTCGTCCTCCTTGCCGCCGAGCAGCAGCCCGGCGAGCAGACCGACCGGGCCGGCCACCAGCGCCCCGGCCACGCCCCAACCCAGGGCGCTGCCCAGGCTGCGGGTCGATTCGAGGTTGGCCAACCTGAGGTCCTTGATGCGGGTGAGTGAAATACGCTCGCCTGGCGAGGGGCTGCGTGGGGTCTTGAGTGTGAGCGCTCCATTGCGATACTCGCCTTCACCTTGCAAGAAATCGCCGGATTGCACCGTGAGTCTTGTCATTGTGTCGTCCTGTCAGGGAGGGGCTGTGACCAACGCCTACTGAGCGCCAGGGGCGTTGACAAGTCAACGGCCAGGCGACGGAGGGTCGTGCGGCGGGTTGTCACGTAGTTAAGCGCCTAGAACGAAGCCGCGATTGAGATGTTCAAGCGAAAGTCGCATTTTCGAAAGTAAACTTCGATTCGGTGACCAATTAGTCATCGATTCATTAATAGAACTAATGGTTGTATCAGCCGGGGCCGGTATAGCGCAGCTCCGAGAAAAAAGTACGGATCAGTGACCGTGTTCGAAAACGAAAAAATGAAGCCAAAAAAGGCTGGACAGGTAGTTTCAACATGTGTCAGTTTTTTTGCGCCGCATAAAGGCGAGTGACAGGACGCTCTCGCCAAGTTGGGAAACTCCTGTCTGACATCAACTGCTTTTTTGTAAACAAGGAAGTAATCTGCATGTCGAAAGTCAAAGAAAGCGCTATTGTTTCGGCCGTTTCCGCACTGCAACCGAAGGGTCCGAGCTCTTCCTTCGGCCAGATTGATAGTTTTGCCCACCAGTACGATCGCGGCGGCGCGAAAATCAATGGCAAGAAGTCCTTCACGGCCGACCAGGCCGCCGATCACATCCTGCGTGATGGCGCCTACTGGAAGGACCTGAACAAGGATGGCACGATCAGCTTCTCGTACACCTTCCTGACCAAGGCTCCTGCCGACTTCTACACGCGCAAGCTGGGCACGTTCAGCCAGTTCAGCGACCTGCAGAAAGAGCAGGCCAAGCTCTCCATGCAGTCCTGGGCGGACGTGGCCAAGGTCACCTTCACCGAGGCCGCATCGGGCGGTGACGGCCACATGACCTTCGGCAACTTCAGCGCGAGCAACGGTGGCGCGGCGTTCGCCTACCTGCCGTTCGACACCCCGGGCTCGCACAAGGGTGAATCCTGGTACCTGATCAACAACAGCTACCAGGTCAACACCACCCCGGGTACCGGCAACTACGGGCGTCAAACCCTGACCCACGAAATCGGCCACGTGCTCGGCCTGTCCCACCCCGGCGACTACAACGCCGGCCAGGGCAACCCGACCTACGCCGACGCCGATTACGCCCAGGACACCCGTGGCTACAGCGTCATGAGCTATTGGAGCGAAAGCAACAACGGGCAGAACTTCGTCAAGGGCGGCGGGCAGTACTACGCCTCGGCCCCGCTGATGGACGACATCCTGGCGATCCAGAAGCTGTACGGCGCCAACTATGCCACCCGTGCCAGCGACACCACCTACGGCTTCAACTCCACCGCTGATCGCGACTTCTACTCGGCCACCTCGGCCTCGTCGAAGCTGGTCTTCTCGGTATGGGACGGTGGCGGCAACGACACCTTCGACTTCTCCGGGTTCACCCAGAACCAGAAGATCAACCTCAACGAAGCGTCGTTCTCCGATGTTGGCGGCATGATCGGCAACGTGTCCATCGCCAAGGGCGTGACCATCGAAAACGCCTTCGGCGGTTCGGGTAACGACCTGCTGATCGGCAACGCGCTGGCCAACGTGCTCAAGGGTGGTGCCGGCAACGACATCATCTACGGCGGTGGCGGTGCCGACCAGCTGTGGGGTGGCACTGGCGCGGACACCTTCGTGTTTGGCGCTATCAGCGATTCCACCAAGGCTGCGCCGGACCGGATCATGGACTTCACCTCGGGTCAGGACAAGATCGACCTGTCGGCGATTTCCGCGTTCGCCGTGAACAAGCTGCCGCTGCAGTTCGTCAACGCCTTCACCGGCCATGCCGGCGAAGCCGTGCTGAGCTACGACCAGGGCACCAACCTGGGCAGCCTGTCCATCGACTTCACTGGGAACAGCTCGGCTGACTTCCTGGTGACCACCGTTGGCCAGGCCGCTGTCACCGACATCGTGGTCTGATGTACGTGGGGGCGGCGCGCAAGCGTCGCCCCTTCTGCCGACGAGGTGGACGGATGCGAACGTTGCAACGAATCTTCGCGCTGGCCGCGATCCCATTGATGTTGATGACCGAGGTAGGTATGGCGAGCAGCCTGCTACTCCCCAACGCCGCGCAACTGGCCGGGCGTTGGCAGCTTTACCCCGAACAACAAAAGGCACAGGCCTGCGACCTGCGCCTGGCAGCCAGCGAAGGCAAGCTGGACGGCGACCTGGCGTGCGCCGAGCGCCTGCTGGGCCTGCGCCCCGGCAGCTGGCTGGTGACCCCCGACACCCTGGCCCTGGTGGGCGGCGACGGCAGCACCGTGGTGCACTTCAGTCGCGAAGGCGCCCAGCGTTACGGCTGGACCACGCCAAGCGGCACTCAACTGGTGCTTGAGCGCCTGGACAACTAAACCCGGCCCGGCACTTTCGAGCGGCCGGGTTTAAAAGGGCGAAACATGAAACTACCGAGCAGGAAGCCCGGGGCGCCCTTGTGGGCAGCGCTCGGCGAACATAAGTCGACGTTGATCAGCGTTGGCTGTTTTACGGCCTTGATCAATATCCTGATGCTGGTGCCGTCTATTTATATGCTTCAAGTGTACGACCGTGTACTGAGTTCGCAGAGCACCACAACTTTGTGGGTACTCACCTTGATGGTCGTCGGCTTCTTTGTATATATCGGCGCACTCGAAGCCGTGCGCAGTTTCATTGTTATCCGGGTGGGTAACCAGCTGGAAAAAAGTTTCAACCTGAATGTCTACCGCGCCGCCTTCGAACGCAACTTGCGCCATCGCGATGGCGCGGCCGGGCAGGCCCTGGGTGACCTCACGCAACTGCGCCAGTTCGTCACCGGCCCTGCGTTGTTCGCCTTCTTCGACGCCCCGTGGTTCCCCATCTACCTGGCGGTGATCTTTGCCTTCAACGTCTGGCTGGGGGTCATGGCCACGGTCGGCGCGCTGCTGCTGATCGCCCTGGCCGTACTCAACGAGCGCCTCACCCACAAGACCCTGGTCGAAGCCAGTGGCATCCAGCAGCAATCGACGCTGTTGGCCGGCAGCCAGTTGCAGAGCGCCGAGAGCATCCAGGCCATGGGCATGCTCGCGGCCCTGCGTCGGCGTTGGTTCGACCTGCACGGGCGTTTCCTTGACCTGCAGAACAAGGCCAGCGACACCTCGGCGGTGATCACCGCCACCAGCAAAGGCCTGCGCCTGTGCCTGCAGTCGCTGGTGCTGGGCCTGGGCGCCCTGCTGGTGATCGAGGGGCAGATGACCCCCGGCATGATGATCGCCGGTTCCATCCTGATGGGCCGGGTGCTCGCGCCGATCGACCAGTTGATCGCCGTGTGGAAGCAGTGGAGCGGCGCCCAGCTGGCCTACCAGCGCCTGGACAGCTTGCTGCGCGACCACCCTGAAGCGCCTGTGCCGATGCCGCTGCCGATACCGACCGGGCAGTTGACCGTGGAGCAGATGAGCGCCGCGCCCCCCGGGCGCACCCAGGCCACGTTGCAGCAAGTGCATTTCCAGCTCGAGCCCGGTGAGTTGCTGGGCGTGCTCGGTGCCTCGGGCTCCGGCAAGTCAACCCTGGCCAAGGTCCTGGTGGGCGTCTGGCCTACCTTGGGCGGGCATGTGCGCCTGGACGGCGCCGAGCTCGATCAATGGGATCGCGAGGCCCTGGGGCCGCATATCGGCTACCTACCGCAGAACATCGAACTGCTGCGCGGCAGCATCGCCGAGAACATTGCCCGCTTTGGCGAGCTGGACGGCCACAAGGTGGTCGAGGCGGCGCGCCTGGCGGGGGTGCATGAGTTGATCCTGCGCCTGCCCAAGGGCTACGACACGCGCCTGGGCGAAGATGGCGGCGACCTCTCCGGTGGCCAGAAACAGCGCATTGCCCTGGCCCGGGCGTTATACGGCAACCCGTGCCTGATCGTGCTCGACGAACCCAACTCCAACCTCGACAGCCCCGGCGAGGCGGCCCTGGCCAACGCCATCCTCCAACTCAAGGCCCTGGGCCGCACCGTGGTGCTGGTGACCCACCGCAGCTCGGCGCTGGGCCAGGCCGACAAGCTGCTGGTGATGAACGAAGGCCGTATGCAGGGCTTCGGCCCGGCGCGCGACATTCTCCACGCGCTCGGCCAGGCGCCGGCGCAACGACCGCTGCAGGCCGGAGGTGGCGCATGAGCCGGCATGAACGTGACGCGCGCTTCCATGTGCGCCTGGGCTGGGTGCTGACGCTGGTCGGCTTCGGTGGCTTCATGGCCTGGGCCAGCCTGGCCCCGCTCGACCAAGGGGTGCCGGTGCAAGGCACCGTGGTGGTCTCGGGCAAGCGCAAGGCGGTGCAGTCCATGGCCGGTGGCGTGGTCAGCCGGATCCTGGTCAGCGAGGGCCAGCAGGTACGCCAGGGCGAACCGCTGTTCCGCCTCGACCGCACCCAGGTACAGGCCGATGTCGACGCGCTGCAGGCCCAGTACCGCATGACCCGCGCCAGCCTGGCGCGCTGGCAGAGCGAACGCGACAACCTCGGGCAGGTACAGTTTCCCGCCGACCTGGTCGAGGATGCCGACGCCAAACTCGGCTTGATCCTGGAAGGCCAGCGCCAGCTGTTCGACAGCCGCCGCCAGGTCCAGGCGCGTGAGCAGGGCGCCTTGGCCGCCAGCATCGATGGCTCCCAGGCCCAGCTGGCCGGTATGCGCCGTGCCCGCAGCGACCTGCAGGCCCAGGCCGACTCGTTGCGCGAGCAACTGGACAACCTGCGCCCGCTGGCGGGCGACGGCTACATCCCGCGCAACCGCGTGCTGGAGTACCAGCGCCAGCTGTCCCAGGTGCAGCGCGACCTGGCGCAGAACGCCGGCGAGAGCGCGCGGCTGGAGCAGGTGATCGTCGAGTCGCGGCTGAACCTTGCACAACGTCGCGAGGAATACCAGAAAGAGGTGCGTACGCAACTGGCCGAGGCCCAGGTCAAGGCCGCCACCCTGGAGCAACAGCTCAACTCGGCACGCTTCGAGTTGCAACACAGCGAAATCCAGGCGCCGGCCGACGGCATCGCGGTGAACCTTGGCGTACACACCGAAGGCGCTGTCGTGCGCCCCGGCGACACGTTGCTCGAGATCGTGCCACAAGGCACCGCGCTGGAAGTGGAAGGGCGCCTGCCGGTCAACCTGGTGGACAAGGTTGCGCCGCAGTTGCCGGTGGACATCCTGTTCACCGCCTTCAACCAGAACCGCACACCGCGGGTCACGGGGGAGGTGGCGCTGGTGTCGGCCGACCAGTTGATCGACGAGCGCAGCGGCCAGCCGTACTACGTGTTGCGCAGTACCGTCAGCGAAGAAGCGCTGGCGCGCCTGCAAGGGCTGGCGATCCGCCCTGGCATGCCGGCGGAGCTGTTCGTGCGCACCGGCGAACGTTCGCTGCTCAACTACCTGTTCAAACCCCTGCTCGACCGCGCAGGCACTGCTTTGACCGAAGAATAAGGACCGCCCAGTGAAGAAGTTCCCACTGATCGGGCTGCTGGCAGCCTGTGCCTGGCTGCCGGTGGCCACCCAGGCGGCCATGGGGCCGTTCCAGATCTACGAGCAGGCGCTGCGCCGCGACCCGACCTACCTGGCTGCGTTCAAGGCCCAGCAGGCCGGCCAGGAATACCGCGCCATCGGCCGCGCCGGCCTGCTGCCGACCCTGAACTACAACTACAACAAGGGCCGCAACGACTCCAAGGTGAAGTACCTGGGGGATTCGCGCCGCCAGGAAGAAGACCGCAACTACAACAGCATGGGCTCCAGCTTCATCCTCCAGCAGCCGCTGTTCGACTACGAAGCCTATTCGGCCTACCGCAAGGGCGTGGCCCAGGCGCTGTTCGCCGATGAAACCTTCCGCGACCAGAGCCAGCAGTTGCTGGTGCGGGTGATGACCAGCTACACCCAGGCCTTGTTCGCCGAGGACCAGATTGGCATCAGCGTGGCCAGCAAGCAGGCCTACCGCCAGCAGTTCCAGCAGAACCAGCGGCTGTTCGACGCCGGCGAGGGGACCCGCACCGACATCCTCGAAGCCCAGGCCCGCTACGAGCTGGCCGATGCCGAGGAGATCCAGGCGCGCAACAACCAGGATGCCGCCCTGCGCGAGCTGGGTGCGCTGATCGGCGAACCGGCCGTGCGCGTCGAGGACCTGGCACCGCTGCGTGTCGGCTTTGCCCTGCCGATGGTCGACCCGACGGGGTACGGTGCCTGGCAGGAGCGTGCCCTGGCCAACAACCCGCAACTGGCCTCGTCACGCCAGGCCCTGGATGTGGCGCGCTACGAAGTGGAGCGCAACCGTGCCGGGCACTTGCCCAGGGTCACGGCCTTCGCCACTTCGCGGCGCCAGGAGTCGGACAGCGGCAACACCTACAACCAGCGCTACGACACCAACACCGTGGGGATCGAGGTCAGCGTGCCGATCTTCGCCGGTGGCGGGGTGTCGGCCTCGACGCGCCAGGCCAGCCGGCACCTGGAGCAGGCCGAATACGAACTGGACGGGCAGACCCGCAGCACCCTGATCGAGCTGCGCAAGCAGTACAACGCCTGCGAGTCGGGCGCCAGCCGCCTGCGCGCCTATGAACGGGCGCTGGTGGCGGCGGAGGCGCTGGTGGTGTCGACCCGCAAGAGCGTGCAAGGCGGCGAGCGAGTCAACCTGGACGTGCTCAACGCCGAACAGCAGCTGGCCACCACCCGGCGCGACCTGGCCCAGGCGCGGTATGACTACCTGCTGGCGTGGATCAAGCTGCACTACGAGGCGGGGGTATTGAGCGAGACGCAGCTGGCGCGGGTAGATGAGGCGTTTCTGGGTGGCAGGTCCTGAAGAGGAACCTGTAGGAGCGGCTTCAGCCGCGATGCATGCAACGCGGTATCTGCCACCCGCTTTGCGGGTGATCGCGGCTAAAGCCGCTCCTACGGAGGCTATGTCAGCTCAATGGGCTGCGCTGGGCGCCACCTTCACCCGCCTGCGCTCCGCCAGCCCCCACACCACCAACGCCAAGGCACCGATCAGCAGCCCGGCGGCGACGATCCCCATCCAGCCATGCACTTCGAACAGCTGCGTTCCCAGCAACGAACCCAGTGCGCCGCCGATGAAGTAGCAGGTGATGTACCCGGCATTGAGCCGCGTCCGCGCTTCGGGGCGCAGCGCGATCACCGCATTCTGGTTGCTCACATGGATCAACTGCACCGCCAGGTCCAGCACCAGCACGCCCACCAGCAGCGCCACCAGCGAGCTTTGTGCAAAGCCCAGCGGCACCCACGCCAGCAACAGCGCCACGAGCCCCACCGTGGTTCCCAGCGCGCCCTTGCCACGGTCGGCCAGGCGCCCGGCCCAGTTGGCCGCCAGCGCGCCCACCGCGCCGGCCAGGCCGAACAGGCCGATCACCGCGTCGGAGTAGTGGTAGGGCTCGCTGCTCAGCAGGAACGCCAGCGGTGTCCAGAACAGGGCGAACAGGCTGAACGCCAACAGCCCAAGCAGCGAGCGCAGGCGCAGCACCGGCTCTTCGACGAACAGCCGGAACACCGAACCGATCAGCGCTGGGTACTTCAGGCCGGCATGGCTGTGGTGTTGCGGCAGGCTGCGGTACAGCGCCAGCGCGGTGATCGCCATCAGCACCGCAGCCAGTACGTAGATGCTGCGCCAGCCGCCCAGCTCGGCCATGAAACCGGCGGCGGTGCGGGCCAGCAGGATGCCCAGCAGCAGGCCGCTCATCAGCGTGCCCACTGCACGGCCGTGTTGTTCCGGGGCGCTGAGGGCGGCGGCCAGCGGCACCAGCACCTGCGCCACCACGGAGAACAGGCCGGTCAGCGCCGTGCCAAGGATCAGCCATGGCAGGCTCGGCGCGCAGGCGCTGATCACCAGGCCCACGGTGGCGATCAGCACCATGGTCACGATCAGCCGGCGCTGTTCGAACAGGTCGCCCAGCGGTGCCAGCAACAGCAGGCCGGCGCCGTAGCTCAGTTGCGCGGCGATCACGATGGTGCCAGCGCTGGCGGTGCTCAACCCGAACTGCTCGGCAATGCTGTGCAGCAAGGGTTGGGCGTAGTAGTTGCTGGCCACGGCCAGGCCGGTGGCGGTGGCCATCAGCAGGATCAGGGCACGACTCAATGTCGGGGAGTTCATGGGCAGTCTCGTTGCAGGCAAGGTGGAATGTGGCCAAGTATCAGGAAGTATCAGGCATGACACCAATGTATAGTTTTCACGTTATTCATCTCGAAAGCAGATAGAACGATGAATTTGAAGCAGCTTGAGTACGCCCTGGCCGTGGCCGACACCGGCAGCTTCACCCGCGCCGCCGAGCGCTGCCATGTGGTGCAGTCGGCGCTCAGCCATCAGGTGGCCCGGCTGGAGGCGCAGTTGAATGTCAGCCTGTTCGAGCGCAGTTCGCGTCGGGTACGGCTGACACCCGCTGGCGAGGCCTTCGTGCTCAGCGCCCGGCCAGCGGTCGAGGCCGCCCGGCGCATCGCCGATGATGTGGCCGCAGCATGCGGGCAGGTGCGTGGGCGTCTGTCGATCGGTGAGATCAGTTCGCTGACCGCCCTGGATCTGGTCGACCTGCTGGCGGTATTCCACCGTCAATATCCGGATGTGGACGTGCGCTGGCTCACGGCCAAGAGTGAACTGCTGATGGCGGACGTCTGCGAACGGCGGCTGGATGTGGGCTTCGTCGGCCTGTGGCAAGGCGAGGTGTTGCACGGCGTGCAGCATCGCCTGCTGGCGCGGGAAGAGCTGGTGGCGGTGTTGCCGACGGCGCACCGGCTGGCCGGCGCTGCGCAATTGACCCTGGCCGATTTGGTCGACGAGGTGCTGGTGGACTTTCCCGAAGGCACCGGCGCGCGGCGGCAGACCGACGAAGCGTTCCAGGCGGTGGGGGTGACGCGTCGGGTGCAGTTCGAGATCGGCCATATTCGCCTGGTGGAAAAGTTCGTCCAGCGCGGCATGGCCGTGGGGCTGGTGCCGGAGCGGATCGCCCGGGGGTTCGAAGGGGTGGCCATGGTGCGCTTGCTGGATGCGCCGGTGCGGCACCTGTATGCGGTGTGGTCGCCCAGCCCGACACCGGCGGCGCGGGCGTTTCTCGAGGTGATGGAGCAGCGCCTCGTGGCAAGTCATTGAGTGGGTTCGCCGGCAAGCCGGCTCCTACGGGATAGGCTGTAGGAGCCGGCTTGCCGGCGAACTGGCACTGTCAGGCGGCGAATCCACCATCGGCCGTCAAACTGGCGCCAGTGATATACCCCGCCTCAGGCCCCGCCAGGTACGCCACGAAACTGGCAATTTCCTCGACCTTGCCATAGCGCCCGATGGCCATCAGCGGGATCAGGCTGTCGGCGAATTCGCCCTTGGCCGGGTTCATGTCGGTATCGACCGGCCCGGGCTGGACGTTGTTCACGGTGATGCCCTGCGGCCCCAGGTCGCGTGCCAGGCCCCGGGTCAGGCCGACCAGCGCCGACTTGCTCATGGCATACGGCGCGCCACCGGCAAAGGGCATGCGCTCGGCGTTGGTGCTGCCGATGTTGATGATCCGGCCACCCTTGCCCATGTGTTTTACCGCCGCCTGGGTGGCGACGAACACACTGCGCACGTTGACCGCCAGCAGGCGATCGAAGTCGTCCAGGTCGAATTCGGCCACCGGCGCCACGGCCAGCACACCGGCGTTGTTGACCAGGATGTCGAGGCCGCCGAAGGCCTTGACGGTATCGGCCACCGCTTGCTGCACCGCACCGGTATCGGCGCTGTCGGCGCGCAGGGCCAAGGCCTGGCCGCCTGCGTTGATGATCTCGCCGGCCAGGGCTTCGGCGGTCTGGGCGGAGCTTACGTAGGTGAAGGCGACCTTGGCGCCGTCCTGGGCCAGGCGGCGGACGATGGCCGCGCCGATACCACGGGAACCGCCCTGGACGAGGGCCACTTTGCCGCTGAGGGGAAGTTGCTGGGACATGCTGATCTCCTGCGTTCAAGCAAGGCCGGATGCCTTGGATGGGGGCAGTATCCGCCCAGGATTACCTGCTGATAAGATCGCAATCACGATCATCAGAGTAAACCTTTGGTTGTGAATGAGTGCCATGGAATCCTTCAGCAGTCTTGAATGCTTCATCCGCAGCGCCGAAGTCGGCAGCTTCGCCGAGGCCGCCCGACGCTTGTCGCTGACCCCGGCCGCCGTGGGCAAGAACGTCGCGCAACTAGAGGCGCGCCTGGGGGTGCGGCTGTTCCAGCGCAGCACCCGCAAGCTCACCCTGACCGAAGCCGGGCAGCGCTTCCTGGGGGAGGTGAGCGACAGTTTCCGCACCATCCAGTACGCCGTCGCCAACCTGGCCAGCGCCGAAGGCCAGCCGGCCGGGTTGCTGCGGGTGAGCATGGGCACGGTGTTCGGGCGGCTGTACGTGTTGCCGCTGCTGGGCGAGTTCTTGCGTCGTTACCCGGCGATCACCCCGGACTGGCACTTCGACAACCGTCAGGTAGACCTGATCGGGCAAGGCTTCGACGCCGCCATCGGCGGTGGTTTCGAGCTGCCGCTGGGGGTGGTGGCGCGCAAGCTGACCCCGGCGCACCGGGTGCTGGTGGCGGCGCCGGGCTATTTGCAGCGGCACGCCCAGATCGACCATCCCCAGGCATTGCAGGCCCACGCCGGTATCCTCATCCGCTCGCCGCAGACCGGGCGGGTGCGCGCCTGGCCGTTGACCAGCCGTTGGCAGGAGCAGTGCCCGCTGCAATTGCCGCAGAGCATGACCATGAGCGACTCCGACGCCGCTTGCGCCGTGGCCGAGCAGGGGTTGGGCATTGCCTTGGTGAGCTTGCCGTTTGCCGTCCCTTACCTCACCGCCGGGCGGCTGAGCCGGGTGTTGCCTGACTGGTACGTGGATGATGGCAACATCAGCCTGTATTACGCCGAGCACAAGCTGCTGCCGGGCAAGACCCGGGCGTTCATCGATTTCGTGGCGGAGCAGTTCGCCGAGCAGGGGCTGGCGGAGCGGTTCAACGCGTTACAGCCCCTGTGACCCTGTAGGAGCCAGCCTTGCTGGCGATGCAAGGCGCAGCCATTGCCAATGGAATGGCCATCGGCCGGTTCGCCAGCAAGGCTGGCTCCTACAGAGGGGCGCGGTGTTTAGGTGACTTCGATGATGAGCTGGGTCTGGGTGATGCCGTTCACCATCAGGCTTACCTCGTCATCTATTCGTTTGCCGACCAACTGCTGCCCCAGCGGCGCCCGCGGGGTGATCACCGTCACCAGCGAGTCACCCTCGCCAATCTTCAGCCCGGCGCCTTCCGGCCCGAGGAACAACTGACGCTGCTGGCCGTTTTCGTCTTCCAGCGTCACCAGGCAACCAATCTGGATCCCCCGCGCCGGCTCGTAATCACGTAGAACCATTTGCTGGTAGGTCAACAGCGCCTGGCGGATCTCGGCGGTACGCCGGGCTTGCCCGGTGGCCAGGTACGACGCCTCCAGCCCCAGGGTGTCGTACTTGTTCTCGGCGATATTCTCTTTGGCGGTGGCTGCCTCGTAGGCGGTCTGGGCGGCGTGGCGCAGCACCTCCATGTCGTGTTCGAGGGTGGCGATGATGCGCGGGAGCAGGCAGGCCTTGTCCATGGTCAGTAGCAGAACTCCAGCACGTTGGCCTGGCTCTTGTCGGTCGGCGCGGTGCGGTTCTGTTGCAGCCAGAACTGGCATTTGGGGTTGTTCAGGTTGCGCGGGCTGCCCTGGGCTGCATCGGCGGCCTGTTGCAGTTCCTGCTTGTGCAGGATGTCCTTGTAGTGCTCGAACATTTCCGTCTGGGCATCCACCGGCTGGGCTGGCGTCGAGGCCGGCGCGGGCTGAATGAAGGCAGGGGCGACAGCCTGGGCTACGGGTTGCGCCTGTTCAGGCCACAAGCGCAAGGCCAACCACAGGCTCAGGGCGATGGCCACGGCCCCCAGCCACAGGCCGAAGGCGACGCACAGGATCAGTTGCGCGGGTTTCAGGGTGATCTTCAGTTCGCGGGGGCGGGGCATGACAGCCTCCTGGCAGGCGGTTCGGTGGCGGCATTGTCGCATGGGTGCGAGGATATTTTGCTTTTGTCCGCGCGTAATTATCCGCAGAATCCGCGGTCTTTTTCGCAGGTAACGGAACGTGGCGATGAAAACCACCTGGGACATCTTCTGCACCGTCGTCGACAATTTCGGCGATATCGGCGTGACCTGGCGCCTGGCCAGGCAGTTGGTGGCCGAGCATGACCTTGCCGTGCGCCTGTGGGTGGACGACCTGGCGGCCTTCGCGCGGCTGTGCCCCGAGGCCGACACGGAGGTGGGCAGGCAATGGCAGCAAGGTGTCGAAGTCTGCCATTGGCCAACCGAATGGCAGGCCGCCACACCGGCCCAGGTGGTGGTGGGCGCGTTTGCCTGCCAATTGCCCGAGGGGTACGTCGAAGCAATGGCCAGGCAGCCCAAGCCGCCGTTGTGGCTGAACCTGGACTACCTCAGCGCCGAAGACTGGGTGGAGGGCTGCCATGGGCTGCCGTCACCCCAGGCCAATGGGCTGCGCAAGACCTTCTTCTTCCCGGGCTTCACCGAGCGTACCGGTGGTTTGTTGCGCGAGGCTTCATTGCTGCCGCGCTGCGAGCTATTCCGGCAGGAGCCTGGAGAGCGGGAGAATTTCCTGGCCGGGCTGGGCATCCAGGCCCAGGCAGATGCCCGGTTGATTTCGCTGTTCGCCTATGAGAATCCGCAACTGGGCAATTGGCTCGACGTGCTGGTGGCCGATGTGCATCCCACCCATCTGCTGGTTCCTCAAGGGCGCATCCTGGGTGACCTCGGCCAATGGCTGGGCGAGTCGGAGCTGCCCGTGGGCGCGGTACATCGGCGTGGCGCGTTGACCGTGCAGGTGTTGCCGTTCGTCAGCCAGGACGACTACGACCGACTGCTGTGGAGCTGCGATTTCAACGCCGTGCGCGGCGAGGATTCGTTCGTGCGCGCGCAATGGGCCGGCGTGCCGATGCTGTGGCACATCTATATCCAGGAAGAGAATGCCCACTGGGAAAAACTCGAGGCGTTCATGACCCTGTATCGCGCCGGATTGTCCGAGGCCGCCAGCCAGGCCCTGGCCGGCTTGTGGCGGGCCTGGAACATGGATCGGCCCATGGGGCAGGCCTGGCAAGCCTTGCAGCCGCACTGGCAAGAACTGCGCCAGCATGCCCGCCAGTGGTGCGCGGCGCAGGCCGCTCAGCCGGACCTTGCCACGAAGCTGGTGCAGTTTTACCGAAATTCGCTATGATACGCGGCCTCGATTTTTATAAATCCATCCAGATTCGGATACTTCGTAATGAAAACTGGTAAAGAACTGAAACCCGGTACCGTTCTGCGCATCGATAACGATCCGTGGCTGGTTCAGAAAGCTGAATTCACCAAGTCGGGCCGTAACAGCGCGATCATGAAGACCAAGCTGAAGAACCTGCTGACCGGCTACAAGACCGAAACCGTATACGGTGCGGACGACAAGCTGGACGACGTGATCCTGGATCGCAAAGAAGCGACCCTGTCGTTCATCAGCGGTGACTCGTACACCTTCATGGACACCACCGACTACACCATGTACGAACTGAACGCCGAAGACATCGACGCCGTTCTGCCGTACATCGAAGAAGGCATGGAAGACATCTGCGAAGCCGTCTTCTTCGAAGGCCGCCTGGTATCGGTAGAACTGCCGACCACCATCAGCCGTCAGGTTGTCTACACCGAGAACGCCGCCCGTGGCGACACCTCCGGCAAGGTCATGAAGCCTGCCAAGCTGAAGAACGGTACCGAGATTTCGGTTGCCGACTTCATCCAGATCGACGAGTGGATCGACATCGACACTCGCGACAACAGCTTCAAGGGCCGTTCCAAGAAGTAATTGCTTCTTGCGATGAGCACGAAAAACCCGGCCTTGGCCGGGTTTTTTTGTGTCTGAATTCAGGGGAGACACATTCCCTGTAGGAGCGGCCTTGTGCCGCGAAAGGGGCGCGAAGCGCCCCTGGCGATGGTGCAAGTAACTCGTCATCCACTATCTAGTTTTGGTTTGCGAATGCCGGGGCCGCCTTGCGGCCCTTTCGCGGCACAAGGCCGCTCCTACAGGGCTTGCTTCCTGTTACACGGTCACATGCAAGCGCACATCCACGTTGCCGCGGGTGGCATTGGAATAAGGGCAGACCTTGTGCGCCTTTTCCACCAGCCCTTCGGCGTCGGCCTGGGCCAGCCCCGGCAGGTTGATGTGCAGGTCGATGTCCAGCCCGAAGCCGCCCGGAATCTGCCCGATACCCACATTGGCGGTGATCGAGGCATCGGCCGGCAGAGCCTTCTTCTCCTGGCCAGCCACAAACTTCAGCGCGCCGATGAAGCAGGCCGAGTAACCGGCGGCGAACATCTGCTCAGGGTTGGTGCCTTCACCGCCCGCGCCGCCGAGTTCCTTGGGCGTACTCAGCTTGACCTCCAGCTTGCCGTCGCTGGAGCGGGATTTACCGTCGCGACCGCCAGTGGAGGTGGCTTCTGCGATGTACAGCGGAGTGACCTTTTGCATCTTGAGCCTCGCTTATGTGCTGTGCGCCTGGGGCGCTGAGTGGGTACGAAATTAAATTAGCACGCAATTATTTAGTGCGCAAGATAATTCTTCGGCCATTCGTCGAAACAGCCAGTTCACAGCATAGCCGTCAGAGGTTTTCTTGCAGGTGCGCGCGCAGGGCCAGCAGGTCGGCCTGGAGTTTTCGCAGCTGCTCAGCGCTGTGGCCGCTGGCCTGCAGGATGCAATGGGGCACGCGACGGGCTTCGGCCTGCAAGGCCCGGCCTTTGTCGGTCAGTTGCACCAGCACCACGCGTTCGTCCTCGCGGCTGCGGCTGCGCTTGAGCAGGCCTTCGCCTTCCAGGCGCTTGAGCAGCGGCGTCAGCGAACCTGGGTCGGTGAGCAGGCGTTGGCTGATCTCGCCCACGGTCAGCCCGTCCTGTTCCCACAGCACGAGCATGGCCAGGTATTGCGGGTAGGTCAGGCCCAGGGCTTGCAGCAGGGGCTTGTAGACCTTGGTCATCAGCAGCGAGGTGGAGTGCAGGGCAAAGCAGACCTGGTTGTCCAGCAGCAGCTCGGCGCAGGGGGCTTGGGTGTCGGCGTTCATGCAGGTCCTTGAGTCGTCTGAGTTGTAAAATCTAGCACGCGAATGTCTTGCGCGCTCATTGCCAGCGCAGCTCGCTGCGCAGGGCCAGGTCCCAGGGGGGCACCGGGCTGAATCGGCTCTTGAGGAATTCGAGCAGCAAGCGGCTGCGAGAGTTCGTTTCATGTTCCAGGCGCAGGGCATAGATGCCACTGGTTTCCGGTTCGGGCAAACCGTTGTCGCAGAACAGCGGAATCAACTCACCGCGCAGCAGGTAGTCGCTGATCAGCCAGGTGGGCAGGTGGGCGACACCCAGCCCGGCCAGGGCGCCGAACAGCAAGGTCTCGGCATTGTTGGCGGCCATGCGCATGCGCGCCGGGCGATACAGGCGCACCTGGCCGTCGATGCTGAAGCGCCAGGCGAAGGGCGGGGCCAGCCCGTCCCAGTCGAGGCCGTCATGCCCGGGCAGTTCACTGGGGCAGGCCGGCACACCGCGGCTGGCCAGGTAGGCGGGGCTGGCGCAGGCGATGCGCACCATGTAGGCCAGCGGCGTGGCGACCAGGCGGGTGTCGGCCAGGGGACCGGCGCGCAGCACCAGGTCGACCTCGCCCAGGTGGCTGCCATGCAGGTCGACGAAGCTGTCGATCAGGCGCAGTTGCACGTCGAGCCCGGGGTAGGCCACCAGGAAGTCGGCGATCGCCGGGGCCAGGTGGCGGCGGCCAAAGGCCGCAGGGGCGTCAATGCGGATCAGCCCTTCGGGGGCGTTGCTCAACGACACCGCCTCGGCGCGGGCCAGGCGCAATTCCTCGATGATGCGCCGGGCCCGTTCGGCGAAGGCATTGCCTGCCGGGGTCGCCCGTACGGCATGGGTGCTGCGCGAGAACAGCCGGCTGCCCACGGCGCTTTCCAGGTTGTCGATGCGCCGGGCCACGGCGGAGGGGGTCAGCGGATGACGCCGGGCCGCGGCGGAGAAGCTGCCGGTCTCCAGTACGTCGAGAAACAGGCTCAGTTGTTCGGTGAGGATATCGGGGCTCATGGATTTGCCTATGCGTAATGCGCAAAGCCATTGTGCGCTGCTATGCGTTTCCCCGCCAGCCGTCGCTGGTTAGCATGCCTGCATCTTTGAACGCGGGTGATCGAGGCACTGATGATCGAGTGGTTGATGTATATCGTGTTGGGCGCTGCGTTGGGCACCCTGGGTGGCCTGTTCGGTATCGGCGGCGGGCTGATCGCCATCCCGGCGCTGGGCGTGCTGTTCGGCCTTGACCAGCAACTGGCCCAGGGCACCGCGCTGGTGATGGTGGTGCCTAACGTGCTGTTGGCCTTGTGGCGCTACCACCAGCGCAACCGTATCGAACTGCGCCATGCAGTGCCGCTGTCGCTGTGCAGTTTCCTGTTCGCCTGGCTGGGTTCGATCTGGGCGGTGGGCATCGACGCCCAGTCGATGCGCCTGTACTTCGTCGGTTTCCTGGTGGCCTTGGCGATTTGGAACGTGGCGCGGATGTTCCTGCCGGTAAGGCCGCCGAGCAACGAGCTGCGCTATCCGTGGCCTTGGCTGGGCGTGCTGGGCAGCTTCGCCGGGACCATGGGCGGGTTGTTCGGCGTGGGCGGGGCGGTGGTGGCCACGCCGATCCTGACCAGCGTGTTCGGCACCACCCAGGTGGTGGCCCAGGGGCTGTCGCTGGCACTGGCGGCGCCGAGCACCATGGTCACGCTGCTGACCTATGGCTTGCATCAAAGCGTTGTCTGGAGCGTCGGGGTTCCGTTGGCGGTGGGTGGTTTGCTCAGCATCAGCTGGGGGGTGAAGTTGGCCCATGCGTTGCCGGAGAAGGTGTTGCGCACGTTGTTCTGCGTGTTCCTGGTGGTGTGTGCGGTGGTGCTCGGGTTCGAGCTCTAGGTCGTCGCGGACCACCACCTGTAGGAGCGGCTTCAGCCGCGATCACCCGCGAAGCGGGGGTCATGCACCGCGCCGCCCGCATCGCGGCTGAAGCCGCTCCTACTTGAAGCCTTCGACGATGTACTCGGCCATGCAGTCGGTGATCGGCGACTGGCTCTGCGTATTGCGCAGCAGCATCACATTGGCCATGTGCAGCTGCGGCAACCCTTCCTCTTCCCCGAGCATGCGCAAGTCGCTGCCTATCAGGCTGCGCAACTGCGCGGTCACCGCCAGCCCGGCGCTGACGATGGCGAAGATCGCCGCCAGGCTCGGGCTGGTATAGGCGATGCGGTACTCGATGCCGCGCTGCTCCAGTGCGTTGCAGGTCCAGGCGCGGCAGAAACAGTCGGTGTTGAACAGCGCCAGGGGCATCGGCCGTTGCTCTTCGGGGCAGAAACCCTGTGCCGCGGCCCACACCAGGCGTTCCTGACGCAGCATCTGGCCCACTTCGTTACCCGGCTCGCGGGTGACGATGGTCAGGTCCAGGTCCTGGCGCAGCATCAGTTGCTTGGAGGAGTCGCAATGTACCTCGACATGGATCAGCGGGTAGTCCTGGGCGAAGCTGGACAAGATGGTCGGCAGGTAGCGCATGGCGTAGTCGTCTGGCGTGCCGATGCGCACCACCCCGACCATGTGCGGCATGCGCAGGGTGTTGAACACCTCGCCATGCAGCTTGAGGATGCGCCGGGCATAGCCCAGCAACACTTGCCCCTCGGCGGTCAGGCGCACCTGGCGGCCGTCGCGCTCGAACAGCTGGCGCTGCAGGATGTCCTCCTCCAGGCGCTTCATCTGCATGCTGACTGCCGACTGCGTGCGGTTGACCACTTCGCCAGCGCGGGTGAAGCCGCCTTGCTCGGCGATGGCGACGAAGGTGCGCAGCACGTCGGCGTCGAGACTCTGATACTGGGACATTGCATCAATCTCCGAGATGCATGGCATCAGAAACATTCGTTGGATTGATCTTAGGCCCGGGCAGAGACTGGAGCCATCCACAAGGAGGGCGTCAAGATGAAAGGTCATTTCAACGTTGCTCACCAGCCTGTGTCCACCTTGAACCACTGGCTGCACGGGGCCGGCGGGTTGCTGGTGCGCTGGTACGAACTGCATCGCCAGCGTGATGAGCTGGCGCGCCTGAGCGATGCCACGCTGCACGACCTGGGGCTGTCGCGGGCTGATATCCAGCAGGAGGCCGAGCGGCATTTCTGGGAGGATCCGCTGCGTAAATGAGTAGGTGAAAGCCTCGCGGGCCTCTTCGCGGCTAAAGCCGCTCCTACAGGTTCACTGTTGCTCCCGGGCTATCGGTGAACCTGTAGGAGCGGCTTCAGCCGCGAATGCTATGGTGCATACACCATCAACCGGAGGTACATTCATTGCCCCTCGAACTGTCCACCCAGCAGGCCCGTCGCTTGGCCTTGTCCGCCCAGGGCTTCGGCAAATCGCCCGACACTCCGGCCACCCTGGCCCATCTCAAGCGCATGCTCCAGCGCCTGGGCGTGGTGCAGATCGACTCGGTCAATGCCTTGGTGCGTTCCCATTACCTGCCGCTGTTCTCCCGCCTGGGCGACTATTCGCCCGCCTTGCTCGACCAGCTCGCCTGGGGCAAGCGGCGCCAGCGTCGGCTGTTCGAATACTGGGGACACGAAGCCTCGCTGTTGCCGCTGGAGCTGTACCCGGCCATGCGCTGGCGCATGGCCCACGCCCGCGAAGGCAAGGGCATCTATCGGCAACTGGCGACCTTCGGCCATGAGCGTCGTGACGTGATCGAACGGGTAATGGCCGCCGTGCGCGACCAGGGCGCGCTGGGCGCCGGCAGCCTGTCGACCCGCGAGGAGCGCGCCGGCCCTTGGTGGGGCTGGAGCGAAGAGAAGCACGCACTGGAGTGGCTGTTCGCCGCAGGCGAGGTCACCGTGGCCGGGCGCCGCGGTTTCGAACGCCTCTACGACCTGCCGGAGCGCGTTTTACCCTTGGCCATTCTCGACCAGTCACCCCCGGATGAGCGCGAGGCGCACCAGAGCTTGCTGTTGCACGCGGCCACCGCCCTGGGCGTGGCCACCGAGCAGGACCTGCGCGACTACTTCCGCCTGTCGCCGCAACAGAGCAAGGCCGCCGTCGCCGAGTTGCAGGAGGACGGGCGCCTGCAGGCCTGCACGGTACAAGGCTGGAAGCAGCCCGGCTACCTGGTGGGGGCGCCGCGAATACCCCGACGCATCGCCACCAGTGCCTTGCTCTCGCCTTTCGATTCGCTGGTCTGGGAGCGCAGCCGCACCGAACGGCTGTTCGACTTTCGCTACCGCCTGGAAATCTACACGCCAGCGCACAAGCGAGTGTACGGCTATTACGTGCTGCCATTCCTGTACAAGGAACGCATCGCCGCACGTCTGGACCTGCGTGCCGAGCGCGCCCAGGGGCGTCTGGCGGTGCATGCGGTGCACGAGGAACCATCGGGGCTGGATGAGGAGGGCTACCAGGCACTGGCTACCGAATTATGGCGCCTGGCGGGTTGGCTGGGCCTGGAGCGAGTACAGCTGAACTGCCCCCGCGACGAGGGCAGCCGGCTGCGTCAGGCGTTGCTCAGCGGCGCACCTGCTTGAGGGTTTCGGCGATCAGGAAGGCCAGTTCCAGCGACTGGTCGGCGTTCATGCGCGGGTCGCAGTGGGTGTGATAGCGGTCGGACAGGGCGTCCTCGGTGATCGGGCGGGCGCCGCCGATGCACTCGGTGACGTTCTGCCCGGTCATCTCGATATGGATGCCGCCGGCATGGCTGCCCTCGGCCTGGTGCACCTGGAAGAACTGCTTCACTTCGTCGAGAATCTGCGCGAAGTCGCGGGTCTTGTAGCCGCTGCTGGCCTTGATGGTATTGCCGTGCATCGGGTCGGAGCTCCACAGCACCTGGCGCCCCTCGCGCTGGACGGTGCGGATCAGCCCCGGCAGGTGGTCGCCGACCTTGCCGGCGCCCATGCGCACGATCAGGTTGAGGCGGCCTGGGTCGTTGTCCGGGTTGAGCACGTCGATCAGGCGGATCAAGTCTTCTGTGTTCATGCTCGGGCCGACCTTGACCCCGATCGGGTTGTGCACGCCGCGCAGGAACTCGACATGGGCACCGTCGAGCTGGCGGGTGCGGTCGCCGATCCACAGCATGTGCGCCGAGCAGTCGTAGTAGTCACCGGTCAGGCTGTCGCGGCGTACGAAGGCTTCTTCATAGTTGAGCAGCAGCGCTTCGTGGGCGGTGAAGAAACTGGTCTCGCGCAGTTGTGGCGCGGTGTCCAGACCGCAGGCGCGCATGAATGCCAGGGTTTCGTCGATACGGTTGGCCAACTGGTGGTACTTGTCGGCCAGCGCCGAGTTGGCGATGAAGTCCAGGTTCCACTTGTGCACCTGGTGCAGGTCGGCGAAGCCACCCTGGGCGAAGGCGCGCAGCAGGTTGAGGCTGGCGGTGGCCTGGTGGTAGGCCTGCAGCAGGCGCTCGGGGTCGGGGATGCGGCTGGCGCTGTCGAAACCGATACCGTTGACGATGTCGCCACGGTAGGCGGGCAGGGTGATGTCGCCGATGGTTTCATCACCCGAGGAGCGCGGCTTGGCGAACTGGCCGGCCATGCGCCCGACCTTGACCACCGGGCAGCCGGCGGCGAAGGTCATAACAATGGCCATCTGCAGCAGCACCTTGAAGGTGTCGCGGATCTTCGCCGCCGAGAACTCGGCGAAGCTTTCGGCGCAGTCGCCACCCTGGAGGAGGAAGGCCCGGCCCTGGGTGACCTCGGCGAACTGCCGGCGCAGCTCGCGGGCCTCGCCAGCGAACACCAGCGGCGGATAGCTGGCCAGCGTCTGCTCCACCTTCAGCAGGTGGGCGGCGTCGGGGTAGATCGGTTGCTGCTGGATCGGCAAGGCGCGCCAGCTGTCGGGGGTCCAGGGTTGGGTCATCGAGTGCTCTATCCATAAGTGTCGGTTCGGTCGTACCTGCCATGGTACCGCTGGCGGTGCGCTTGTTGCACCACCGGCATTGGCGGACAATACGCGTTTTGCGCGGGCAGGTGGTAGGGATGGCGATGGAGCGGGAAGAGCGGCTGCTGGCTCGGGTCGAAGATGCCTTTGGCGTGATCAGCGTTTACGAAGTGGAGGATTACCGCTTCCTCGAGTTCGGTGACGCCATCGAGCAGAGCTGCACCTTCGTCGCCGACCCGAGCTGGCTGGAGTACGACTACACCCGCGCGATGCTGGTTGGCGCGCTGTGCCATGAGCAGCCGGAGAGCGCGCTGTTCCTGGGCCTGGGCGCCGGCACCCTCACGCAGGCCTGCCTGAAGTTCCTGCCGCTGGAGGATGTCGAGGCCATTGAACTGCGCCCGGACGTGCCGCGCCTGGCCATGGAGTACATGGGGCTGGACGACGACCCGCGCCTTTATGTGCGGGTGGGCGATGCCATCGAGTTGCTGCCCACGGCGGAAAAGGCCGACCTGTTGTTCGTCGACCTGTATACCGACACCGGGCCTGGGGTCGGGCACCTGGCCTGGGGCTTCCTGGAGAACTGCCAGAAGCAGCTCAACCCCGGTGGTTGGCTGGTGATCAACCAGTGGGCGGGGGATGACGGCAGGCCATTGGGCGCGGCGCTGTTGCGTGGTTTGTACCACCGGCACTACTGGGAGCTGCCGGTGAAGGAGGGCAATGTGATCCTGCTGGTGCCGGCCGATCTCGATCAAACGCTGGATATCGACGGGCTGCGGGCCCGGGCCGAGGCGTTGGCGCCGCGGTTGGGGTATTCGCTTGAGTACCTGATCAAACAGGTTCGCCCGGCGACTTGAGCCGCCTGGTTCGCCGGCAAGCCGGCTCCTACAAAGTGTGCGTTCTCCCTGTAGGAGCCGGCTTGCCGGCGAACCGTTGTGGAATCGATTCAGCGCCTCGGCAAGGGTGGCCACCTAATGGCTCATTTGCTCGAAATATTTCTCACGGTTTTCGCCAGATTCGGGTATAGTACGCGCCGGTCTTTTAGCGGACCTCAAAATCAGGTGGTGCAAATCCTCCGAATCCAGCTTCGGCTGCGCGTCCGCTAGGCGGACCTTCCCAAGACGTTCCTATTTCAATCGTTTTCGCAAATCCCCGCCGCCAAAGCTGCCTGGGTGACCGTTTGGTCTTTCAAGGCATGTGCAGCTTTGGAGCATGGGTCTTTGCGGATGCACCTAGAGGCAGACCCATGACCCAGGAAACCGGCGGATTCGCCGCTCTCGAACTCAATCCGAACATCGTTGCTGCCGTCCTGGCCACCGGCTATGAAGAGCCGTCGGCCATCCAGCAACAGTCGATCCCGATCATCCTCGCCGGTCATGACATGATCGGCCAGGCGCAGACTGGCACCGGCAAGACCGCTGCCTTCGCCCTGCCGATCCTCAACAAGATCGACGTGAGCAAGCGCGAACCGCAAGCCCTGATCCTGGCGCCAACCCGTGAGTTGGCGCTGCAAGTAGCCACCGCTTTCGAAACCTACGCCAAGCAGATGCCGGGCGTTAACGTGGTGGCCGTGTACGGTGGTGCCCCGATGGGCCCACAACTGCGTGCCATTCGCAATGGCGCCCAGATCGTCGTTGCCACCCCAGGCCGCCTGTGCGACCACCTGCGTCGCGACGAGAAAGTCCTGTCCACCGTGCAGTACCTGGTACTGGACGAAGCCGACGAAATGCTCAAGCTGGGCTTCATGGACGACCTCGAAGTGATCTTCGACGCCATCCCTGCCTCGCGCCAGACCGTGCTGTTCTCCGCCACCCTGCCGTCGTCGATCCGTTCGATCGCCGAGCGTCACCTGCGCGAGCCCAAGCACGTCAAGATCCAGAGCAAGACGCAAACCGTCACCGCGATCGACCAGGCCCACCTGATGGTCCACGCCGACCAGAAGATCCCGGCCGTGCTGCGCCTGCTGGAAGTGGAAGAGTTCGACGCGCTGATCGCCTTCGTGCGCACCAAACAAGCCACCCTGGACCTGGCCGCCGCGCTGGAAGCCAAGGGCTACAAGGCTGCCGCGCTGAACGGCGACATCGCCCAGAACCAGCGTGAGCGCGTGATCGACTCGCTCAAGGATGGTCGCCTGGACATCGTCGTCGCCACCGACGTCGCCGCCCGTGGCCTGGACGTACCGCGCATCACCCACGTGTTCAACGTCGACATGCCGTACGACCCGGAGTCCTACGTGCACCGTATCGGCCGTACCGGCCGTGCCGGTCGCGAAGGCCGTGCGCTGCTGCTGGTCACCCCGCGTGAGCGCCGCATGCTGCAGGTCATCGAGCGCGTCACCGGGCAGAAGGTCGCCGAAGCGCGCCTGCCGAACGCCCAGGCCGTGCTGGATGCCCGCATCAAGAAGCTGACCAACAGCCTGGCGCCGCTGGTAGCCGAAGCGGAAGCCACCCATGGCGAGCTGTTCGACCGCCTGACCGCCGCCCTGGGTTGCAGCCCGCGTGCGCTGTCCGCCGCCCTGCTGCGCAAGGCCACCAATGGCCAGGCGCTGGACCTCGCTACCGTCGAGCGCGAGCAGCCGCTGGTACCTACCTACACCCCGCGCGAGCGCAGCGGTGAG
This sequence comes from Pseudomonas sp. MWU13-3659, assembly GCF_023757525.1. Taxonomy (NCBI): domain Bacteria; kingdom Pseudomonadati; phylum Pseudomonadota; class Gammaproteobacteria; order Pseudomonadales; family Pseudomonadaceae; genus Pseudomonas; species Pseudomonas sp. MWU13-3659. The sequence goes on from NZ_JAMSHW010000009.1 coordinate 214,022, forward strand.
CGTACCGAGCGTGGTGAGCGCAGCGACCGTGGCGATCGTGGTGACCGCGAGCGCCGCGCGCCGATGCCGCTGGCCGAAGGCCGCGTGCGTTGCCGTACCGCCCTGGGTGCCCGTGACGGCATCGCCGCCAAGAACCTGCTGGGCGCGATCCTCAACGAGGGTGGCCTGGCCCGTGATGCCATCGGCCGCATCCAGGTGCGTGACAGCTTCAGCCTGATCGAGCTGCCGGAAGATGGCCTGGAGCGTCTGCTGACCAAGCTCAAGGACACCCGCGTGGCCGGCAAGCAGCTGAAGCTGCGTCGCTACCGCGAGGATTGATCCTGGCGCTGCAATGAAAAAATCCCCGGCCTTGGTCGGGGATTTTTTTTGCCTGTTCGGGCTTATTCGCCGGCAAACCGGCTCCTACGGGTCATGCGATCTCCTGTAGGAGCCGGCTTGCCGGCGAATGGGCCAATGCTAACGATCTGTTTAGGTCAGTCGAACCGATAGATATCCATGCCCAACGCCCCCAGGGTGAAGCCTTGGTGCACGATGCCGAACCGTGCACCGGCGCCCATGGCGAAGTACAGCGGCAGCAGGTGCTCGTCACTGGGGTGATTGCGCACGGCGAATGGCGCCTGCCGGCGATAGTCCACCAGCGCATCCTCGTCCCCTGCTTGCAGCCGCGCCACCACCCAGTCGCGAAACGCCAGCGCCCAGGGCTCGACCGCATCCGGCCCGGCATGCCAGTCCAGCTCGCCCAGGTTGTGGGTGATGCTGCCCGATCCAATCAGCAGGATGCCTTCTTCGCGCAGCGCCGACAGCGCCCGGCCGACCTTCAGTTGCAGGGCGGGGCCGGCCTGGCTGGGCAGCGACACCTGGATGACCGGGATGTCGGCCTGTGGATACATCAGCGACAGTGGCACCCAGGCGCCGTGGTCGAATGGCCGCTGCGCATCCAGTCGCGCACCCAGGCGCTCGGCGACCCGCTGGGCCAGTTCTGGCGCGCCGGGCGCGGGGTACTGCACGGCGTACAGGGCCGGTGGGAAACCATGGAAGTCGTGCCAGGTTTGTGGCTGTGGGGTGCTCATCACCAGCAGCTCGCGGCTCTCCCAGTGCGCCGACACCACCACGATCGCCTTCGGGCGCGGCAGGGCGCGGGCCAGGGCGGCCAGGGCCGGGCCGCTGGCGCCGGGTTGCAGGGCGAGCATGGGGGAACCGTGGGAGATGAACAGGCTGGGCAGCATGGCGAAGTCCTGGCAGGTAAGATGGCCCATCTTCGGTCAGCCAACGATCGAGATCCAATATAAGTTTTTACGGCTACCTATCGAATAATTCGGAGGAATCATGGAGCCAGCGTTCTGGCACAAGCGTTGGGCGGACAACCAGATCGGCTTTCACCAACCCCAGGTGAACCCGTACCTGCAGGCGCACTGGCCGGCATTGGGGCTGGCCCCCGGAGCGCGGGTGCTGGTGCCGTTGTGCGGCAAGAGCCTGGACATGCTCTGGCTGGCCGCGCAGGGGTATCGGGTGCTGGGCGTGGAGTTGTCGCGGCGCGCCGTGGAGGATTTCTTCACCGAGCATGGGTTGCCGGCGCAGGTGACGCAGCACGGCGCGTTCGAGGCCTGGCGCAGCGATGAGGTGGAGATCTGGTGTGGGGATGTGTTTGCCTTGCGTGCCGAGGACCTTGCCGATTGCGCGGGGGTGTATGACCGGGCGGCCTTGATTGCGCTGCCGCTTGAGATGCGCGCGCGCTACATGGCGTTGCTGGGCGAGAAGTTGCCGACGGCGTGTCGCGGGGTGCTGGTGACCCTGGATTACGACCAGGCGTTGATCGACGGGCCACCGTTCTCGGTGCCGGATGCCGAAGTGCGTGCAGGGTTTTCCGGGTGGCAGGTCGACGAGGTCGAGGGGCTGGAGATTCTCGAAGATAGCCCGAAGTTCATCAAGGCCGGGGTATCGAGCCTGGTCGAGCGGGTCTACCGCCTGGCTCGGTAGGAGCCGGCCTTGCCGGCGAACACCGGCAAGGCCGGTGCCAGGCGCCGCGTCGCCTGCTTCGCCGGCAAAGCCGGCTCCTACAGGGGGATCGCAAACAAGAAAGGGCGACCGAAGTCGCCCTTTCTTGTTACTGCCGGGATCAACCGCGACGGCGCAGGGCGTCGATGCGGTCTTCCAGCGGCGGGTGGCTCATCAGCAGGCCGGCCAGGCCGTGCTTGAGGCCGCCGTTGATGCCGAAGGCCTTCATGGTGTCGGGCATGTGCACCGGCAGGCCCTGTTCGGAGCGCAGGCGCTGCAGGGCGCCGATCATCGCGCCGGTACCGGCCAGGTGGGCACCGGCCTCGTCGGCGCGGAACTCACGGCGGCGCGAGTACCACATGACGATGATGCTGGCGAGGATGCCCAGCACCAGCTCGGCGACGATGGTCGCGACGAAGTAGGCGATGCCGTGGCCTTCTTCGTTCTTGAAGATCACCCGGTCGACGAAGTTGCCGATGATGCGGGCGAAGAACATCACGAAGGTGTTCACCACGCCCTGCACCAGCGCCATGGTGACCATGTCGCCATTGGCCACGTGACCGATCTCGTGGGCCAGTACTGCGCGCACTTCGTCCGGCGAGAAGCGTTCGAGCAGGCCCTGCGACACCGCCACCAACGCGTCGTTACGGTTCCAGCCGGTGGCGAAGGCGTTGGCCTCGTAGGCCGGGAAGATACCCACCTCGGGCATCTTGATGCCGGCTTCGCGGGACAGCTCCTCGACGGTTTGCAGCAGCCACTGCTCGTGGCGGGTGCGAGGCTGGGTGATGATCTGGGTGCCGGTGGTCATCTTCGCCATCCACTTGGAGATGAACAGCGAGACCAGCGAGCCAGCGAAACCGAACACGGCGCAGAAGACCAGCAGTTGGCCGAGGTTGAGGTCAACCCCGTTGGCTGCCATGAACCCGTTGAAGCCGAACAGGCTCAGGGTAATGCTTGCAACCAGCACCACCGCGAGGTTGGTGGCTACAAACAACAGAATGCGCATCATGGTTGTCACGTTCTCCTGACGGATGAGTTTGTTGCGTACTGCGGGGTATATAAGGGGGAGGGCGCGGCGATTCAACCGGGCGACTATTTCAAACTGTGTACGGCGGAGTATGGCAGAGGATGCCGGGGGTGCCGTGGGATAGAGCGTTGCAGGATGTAAGGAAGTTTGGCGTGGGTGTTGCGGCGCGTGTGAGATCGAGCGCCGCGCGGGCGGCGCTCGATTGCCGCGTCACCCCAACTATTGAGCCGAACTTACTGCGAATAGGTGCGCAGGAAGTTACCAATACGGCCAATGGCCTGCTCCAAATCATCCACCCGCGGCAGCGTTACCACGCGGAAGTGGTCCGGCCACGGCCAGTTGAACGCGGTGCCCTGGACGATCAGCAGTTTCTCCGACAACAGCAGGTCGAGGACGAACTTCTCGTCGTTGTGGATCGGACACACTTTCGGGTCGATCTTCGGAAACGCGTAAAGCGCGCCCATGGGCTTGACGCAGCTTACGCCCGGGATCGAGTTGAGCAGCTCGTAGGTGCGGTTGCGCTGTTCGAGCAGGCGCCCCGGTGGCAGCACCAGGTCGTTGATGCTCTGGTAGCCCCCCAGCGCGGTCTGGATCGCATGCTGAGCCGGCACGTTGGCACACAGGCGCATGTTGGCCAGCATGTCGATGCCTTCGATGTAGCTCAGGGCGTGGTGCTTGGGCCCGGAGATGATCAGCCAGCCGGAGCGGAAACCGGCCACGCGGTACGACTTGGACAGGCCGTTGAAGGTCAGGCACAGCAGGTCCGGGGCCAGCGACGCGGTGCTGATGTGCACGGCCTCGTCGTAGAGGATCTTGTCGTAGATCTCGTCGGAGAACACCACCAGGTTGTGCTGGCGCGCCAGCTCCAGCATGCCCAGCAGCAGCTCCTTCGAATACACGGCGCCGGTCGGGTTGTTCGGGTTGATGATCACCAGGGCCTTGGTGTTCGGGGTGATCTTGGCCTTGATGTCGTCCAGGTCAGGGAACCAGTCGGCCTGCTCGTCGCACAGGTAGTGCACCGGCTTGCCGCCGGCCAGGCTCACCGCGGCGGTCCATAGCGGGTAGTCAGGGGCCGGGATCAGCACTTCGTCGCCGTTGTTCAGCAGGGCCTGCATGGACATGACGATCAGCTCGGACACGCCGTTGCCCAGGTAGATATCCTCGATGCCGACGCCTTCGATCTGCTTCTGCTGGCAATACTGCATCACCGCCTTGCGCGCGCTGAACAAGCCTTTCGAATCGCTGTAGCCCTGGGCGGTGGGCAGGTTGCGGATCACGTCCTGCAGGATCTCGTCCGGCGCCTCGAAGCCAAACGGCGCCGGGTTGCCGATGTTCAGCTTGAGGATGCGGTGGCCTTCCTCTTCCAGGCGCTTGGCGTGCTTGAGCACTGGGCCGCGAATGTCGTAGCAGACATTGGCGAGCTTGTTCGATTTGCTGAACTGCATGATGTGATCCTGGTTGGACAAGGCGCGGCGCGCCGCCGGCAATGGTTTGAAAAGGGCGAGGCGCATGCCAGACTGGCTGGCTGGGAAAGCCAACTAATATACGTTCCACCCGCGCCATAAATAAAGACGGTGCGAGGTGAAATTCAGCCTGCCGAGGTCCATTCATGCAAAAGATCGACAAGACACTGGAAGAGTGGCGCGCCATGCTCGACCCCGCCCAGTACCAGGTGTGCCGCCTGAAGGGCACCGAGCGGCCATTCAGCGGCAAGTACAACAGTGAACGCGGCGATGGTGTCTACCATTGCATTTGCTGTGACCTGGCGCTGTTCGATTCGAAGGCCAAGTTCGATTCCGGTTGCGGCTGGCCGAGCTTCTACGAACCCATCGAGGAGGCCGCGATGATCGAGATCCGCGACACCTCCCACGGCATGATCCGCACCGAGGTCACCTGCGCGCAATGCGACGCCCACCTGGGTCACGTGTTCCCCGACGGCCCGCCACCGACTGGCCTGCGCTACTGCATCAACTCGGTGTGCCTGGACCTCAAACCCCGCGATTGAAGGAGCAAACGCATGGCCGATGCACTGCTGGACATTCCCTGCGTCACCCTTTCCGGTGAACAGAAAGTACTGGGCGACTATGCCGGCAAGGCGCTGCTGGTGGTCAACACCGCCAGCCAGTGCGGCTTCACCCCGCAGTACAAGGGCCTGGAGCGCCTGTGGCAGGACTACGGCCAGCGAGGCCTGGTGGTGCTGGGCTTCCCCTGCAACCAGTTCGGCAAGCAGGAGCCGGGCGATGCGAAGGAGATCGCGCAGTTCTGCGAGCTCAACTTCGGCGTGAGCTTCCCGCTGTTTCGCAAGGTCGAGGTCAACGGCCCCGGCGCCCACCCGCTGTTCGTCGAGCTCAAGCGGCGTGCGCCGGGCGTGCTGGGCACGCAGAAGATCAAGTGGAATTTCACCAAGTTCCTGCTCGACCCGGCCAGCGGCAAGGTCACCCGTTTCGGCTCGACCACCAAGCCCGAGGCGCTGAAGCCGTCCATTGAGGCGCTGCTCAACCGCTGACCGGCGCCCAGTGGTCGATCAGCGCCAGCAGTTCTTCGCGACGGAACGGCTTGGCCAGGTAGTCGTTCATGCCCGCGGCGCGGCAGCGCTCGCGTTCCTCGGGCATGGCGTTGGCGGTCAGCGCGACGATCGGCAGTTCTGGCCAGCGCCCGCTCTGGCGGATGCGTCGGCTGGCTTCGTAGCCATCCATCACCGGCATGTTGCAGTCCATTAACACCAGGTCGAAGCTTTCCTGCTCCAGCAATTCCAGGGCCTCGGCCCCATGGGCGGCGACCTGCACGTGGCAGCCGAGCTTGGCGAGCATGCCCTTGGCCACCAGCTGGTTCACCGGGTTGTCCTCCACCAGCAGGATGCGCGCCCGGCGCTCCCTGGAGGCGGGTACCTCGTGGGGCAGCGGCGCGTTGGGCTCGCCTTGCAGGGTGCGGCGCAGCGTCTGGTACAGGGCGTTGCGCGCCAGCGGCCGGGCCAGCTGGTGCAAGGGCGCCAGCTGGGTGGCCTGTTCGCTGGGCAGGAAGTTGCCGTAGGCCGTTACCAGCAGAATCGGCGCCTGGATCGCCGGGCGCAGTTCGAGCATGTGATCGAGGTCGTCGGTGATCAGCAGGTCCACGGGTCTGCCCGCCAGCTGCGCGGCGCTGTCGAAGCGCGCATAGTCCAGGCCCCAGCGCGGCAGCAGTTCCTGCAGCAGTTCGGCCAAGCCGCTGCCGGCCTTGCCCAGGGCTACGATGCGCCCGGCCAGCGGTGCCGGCGGGATCGCTTCGGTATGGGCGGGCAGGGGCAGCTCGGCGCTGAAGCGGCTGCCAAAGCCGGTTTCGGACTGGATGTGCAGGTGCCCCTGCATGGCTTTGCACAGGTTGCGGGTCAGGGCCAATCCGAGGCCGGTGCCGCCGTACTGGCGGGTGATGCCGGCACCGGCCTGGGTGAAGGGTTGGAAGATCCGCGCCTGTGCTTCCTCGGGGATGCCGATGCCGGTGTCGCTGACTTCCAGGCGCACGCCGCCGACGATGCCGGTCAGGCGCACATCGACGCGGCCGAAACGGGTGAACTTGAGGGCATTGGACAGCAAGTTGCTGACGATCTGCCGTACCCGGGTGGGGTCGCCCAGTACCGTACTGGGGAAGTCCGGAGCGATCAGGCAGGTCAGCTCGACGCTGGGCGCGGCATTCTGCGACAGCAGGTTGGCGGTGTCCTCGACCATCGCCCCGAGGTCGAACGGAATGCGCTCGAGCTCCAGCTGGCCGGCGTCGAACTTCGACAGGTCGAGGATATCGTTGAGCAGTTCCACCAGCACCTTGCCCGAATCGTGGGCGATCGACAGCTGCTGGCGCTGCTCGGCGGCCAGGCCGCTGTCCAGGGACAAGGCGATCATGCCCAGCATGCCGTTGAGCGGGGTGCGGATCTCGTGGCTCATGTTGGCCAGGAAGGCGGCGCGCGCCTGGGCCATGTCCAGGGCGCGGCGGCGGGCTTCCTCCAGCTCCTGGTTGGACTGGCTCAGGCGGCTGTTGCTGGCCTTGAGCTCGTCGGTGCGGGCCGAGACGATGTCTTCCAGTTCGTTGAGGTACTGGGTGAGGCGGTTCTCCGCCGTGCGCCGCTGCTGGATCTCGGTGGCCATGCTGACGAACTGCTGGTTGGCGACCCGCACCAGCACACCGATTTCGTCATTCTCGTGGCCATTGGGGCAGTCGACGCGGGTTTGCCTGGGCGTGCGCGAATCATTGCCGCTCAAGGCGCCGATCACCGTGACCAGGGGTTTGGTCAGCATCAGGTAGAACAGTGCGAGCAGGATGCCGGTGAGCACCAGGCTGCGGGCGAAGCCGTTGACCAGGGTGACCCCGGCACGGTCGAGGAAGCGCCCGCCAAATGCGTAGGTGTCGACATCGAGGTAGAGCGTGCCGAGGTACTCATCGGGCATATGGGTGAGGAACAGCCGGTCCTGGAACTGGCGCTGGTCACCGAACAGGAAGTCCGACAGCGGCCGGTAGCGGCTCTCCAGGCGTGGGCGCTGTGCGTCGGCCAGCACGGTCTCGTTGTTGTCGATCAGCCGCGCTCGGATCAGCGCGGGCGACTTGAGCAGGCCGCCGGTGAGCTCCTGGGCCAGTTCGCTGTCGATGTTGTAGGCGATGCGCGAGGCCGTGTCGTGGCTGATCTTCAGCAGCGCCTGAATTTCACGGTTGATGGACGCATCTTCGCTGGCATAATCGATGCCGATCTGGATGAGACTGAGCAATGTTCCCAGGATGAAGCCGACCAGGACTGTCAACCGGGCTTGCTTGTATGACAGGCGATTGGTGAACTTGATATCCATGGGTCCCAAGCCGGTTACTTGCTCCGTGCGCTGCGCAAGCATAGCCGATCAGCCCTGGCTGCTGGCGGGTCTGTCTGTTCATTTCAGTTGATTACCGCTGCGGGCCGTTCGCCGGCAAGCCGGCTCCTACAAAAAAATGCGTAGGAGCCGGCTTGCCGGCGAACTGGGCGCACAGCGGTCCTTCAGAGAAACTGAAATCATTGCTAGGAGCCTCCATGGACGCTCGCCTCAACGCTTTCCTCGACCGTGCCGAGTCCGTTCTCGCGCGCCTCGAACCCCTGTTACCCGCCCCACGCCCGGATATCGACTGGTCCCGCACCCTGGCCGCCCGTTGGCAGCGTGACGGCCGCAGCGGCTACCTGCTGCCGCTGGAGGTCAGCCTCGACATCCGCCTGTCCGACCTGATCGGCGTCGACAAACAGCGCGACCAGTTGGGCCGCAACACCCACCAGTTCATCAACGGCATGCCTGCCAACCACGCCCTGCTGTGGGGCTCGCGCGGCACCGGTAAATCGTCGCTGGTGCGCGCGCTGCTTGCCGAACACGCGGGCGAGGGCCTGCGCCTGATCGAGATCGAGCGCGACCACCTGGCCGACCTGCCGCGAGTGGTCGAGCAACTGCAAAAGCTCGAACAGCGTTTCATCCTGTTCTGCGACGACCTGTCGTTCGAGGCCGGGGAGGGTGACTATCGCGTGCTCAAGAGCGTGCTCGACGGCTCGCTCGAACAGGCCCCCGACAACGTGTTGCTGTACGCCACCTCCAACCGCCGCCACCTGGTGCCGGAAAAGCAGAGCGACAACGAGAACTGGAAAATGGTCGACGGCGAGCTGCACCCCAACGAAGCGGTGGAGGACAAGATTGCCCTGTCCGACCGCTTCGGCCTGTGGCTGTCGTTCTATCCGTTCTCCCAGGAGCACTTCCTCGATGTGGTCGAGCACTGGATCGGCCAGCTGGCGCGCCAGGCCGGGCTGCGTTGGCAGCGCACCGAAGAACTCGACATCCTCGCCGTGCGCTGGGCCACCGGCCGCGGCAACCGTAATGGCCGTTGTGCCTATCAGTTCGCCCGCTACTGGGTCGGGCTGCAATTGCTGGAGCAGAAATAAATGATCGACCTCAACGCCAGTGGCCAAGGCCTCGATGGCTACGACCTGCTGGCCGCGCAAGTGCAGGCGCTGTTCGCCGACGAGCGCGACTTCATCGCCAATGCCGCGCAGTTCTCGGCCTTCCTGTACAACCAGGTGGATGACCTGAACTGGGCGGGCTTCTATATCAACCGCAACGAAGAGCTGGTGCTCGGCCCGTTCCAGGGCCAGGTGGCATGCGTGCGCATTCCCTTCAGCCGGGGTGTGTGTGGCGCCGCGGCGGCCACCCGCATTACCCAGCGGGTCGAGGACGTGCATGCGTTTCCCGGGCATATCGCCTGTGACAGCGCGTCCAACAGCGAGCTGGTGATTCCGTTGGTGAAGGCGGGCAGGCTGGTCGGCGTGCTAGACCTGGATAGCCCGAAGCTGGCGCGCTTCAGCGAAGCCGACCAGGCAGGGCTGGAGCGCTTGGCGGCGATCTTCCTTGAGTTGACCGACTGCTGAAATGAAGAAGGGGCCTGTGAAGGCCCCTTTCTCTTGCGTGTGTCCTTGTTCGCCGGCAAGCCGGCTCCTACACGATACCGGTAGGAGCCGGCTTGCCGGCGAACTGGGCTGCACCCCAATCGATCAGTCGTAGATGACCTTCTTCTTCCAGGTCTCGTCCTCGTCGGTCTTGAGCCCCTGGGTCAGCGCGTTCTGTTCATCCGCCGCCGGCTCCATCTGGTCCAGAACCTGGGCGTTGGCCCGGTTCAGCAGTTTCTCCAGGTAGGTGAGCTGCTCATCATACTGTTTAGGTTCCGGCTGCTTGCGCAGGTACTGCACGCCACGCTCGAACGCCAGGCGCGCCTGGCCCGGCTGGTTCTGCTGCAACGCCTGCTGCCCGAGGTTGTTGAAGAACTCGATGTGCAGCAGCACCAGGATATGGCGGATCTCCTTCACCCAGTACTTGCCTTCGTTGCTGGCCAGGAAACCCTCTTGGGTGGCCCGCACGATCTGGTTGTGCATCAGTTCCAGCAGGAAGCGCACATCCTTGGCCTTGACCTCGGTCTGGATAGGCGAGGGCGGGTTGCGCACCGGGATCTTGTCGCCCAGGGCGATCAATCCCTCGATCTCGGCGATGCGCGCCTTCAACTCGCTGCTGTGTTTGTCCAGGGCCAGCTGGCGCTGGTTGAGGTTCAGCTCCAGGCGGGTGAGCAGCAGCTTGAGCGCCGGGGTCATGAACTGGCCGGGGAAGGTTTCGGTGATCTCGCCACAGCGGCGCAGGCGGTCGGCCAGTTCGACCTTCAGGCGCGCCCGCTCGAGCTTGCCGTTCTCGACCACATTGTTGAGGTAGCCGATCACGATCAGCAGCGCGATACCCGCAACGATAAGCAGGGTGATCAGAAGTGGTGTCACCGTTAACGCCTCATGAAGAAGTTTTGCATCATTGAGTGTAGTAAGTTCGCTGGAGGGCGAACAGTGCAGCCTGGCGGACAGGGCCGAGGTGTTTTCCTCGCGGGTTTGCCCATGAAAGCTCCCGTGCAGTCTATGTGTCGGCCAAGGCCCCGATTTCTCAAGGTGGTAGCACTTTGACATGAGCTTGCCGGGCAGCTGTCAGAAAAGCAACGTCAATCCCCGGACGCATCCTGCATCACCTCCTATGAAGACGGGAAGTCATTGATTTAAATAAATTTCTACAAAGGGGTTGACGGCTTCTCAAGGCATCCATAGAATGCGCGCCACTTGCAGCGTAAAGCACACAGCGAAACGCGGCAGGGAGTGAATGTTGTAGCGTGTCCCCTTCGTCTAGTGGCCTAGGACACCGCCCTTTCACGGCGGTAACAGGGGTTCGAGTCCCCTAGGGGACGCCAATGCGGGAATAGCTCAGTTGGTAGAGCACGACCTTGCCAAGGTCGGGGTCGCGAGTTCGAGTCTCGTTTCCCGCTCCAGTTTCTCCGGCACTGCTTCGGCAGGGCAGGAAAAGAAAATCCAGGCTGAATCGTGAGGTTCATGATCTGGTGCGCTGAAAAGCGTTGGGTTTGTCCCCTTCGTCTAGTGGCCTAGGACACCGCCCTTTCACGGCGGTAACAGGGGTTCGAGTCCCCTAGGGGACGCCATTTGCGGGAATAGCTCAGTTGGTAGAGCACGACCTTGCCAAGGTCGGGGTCGCGAGTTCGAGTCTCGTTTCCCGCTCCAGTTTAAACGGCGTCGTTCTTGACGGTGCAGGTGGTGAAGGTCTAAATGGCGCTTCACGCCGAATGCGGTAAAGCTTCACCCTGCGGGAATAGCTCAGTTGGTAGAGCACGACCTTGCCAAGGTCGGGGTCGCGAGTTCGAGTCTCGTTTCCCGCTCCAAATCGAAAACGCCACTTCTTATGAAGTGGCGTTTTTTTTTGCCCTGATTTTTTGGGGGTTGAAGGGGCGGGTACGAAACCCGCCCAGTCGTGATCAGTGCTGGCTGCCGACGCCTGGCTGCCCCAGCAATTGCTTCTCCTGGTGCCAGTCGAACGGTTCGCCGTTCTGCTCGGCTTCGTAGCGGCGCTCTTCGAGGCGCTGGTACAGGTCGAGCTCTTCGTCGGGCATGAAGTGCAGGCAGTCGCCGCCGAAGAACCACAGCAGGTCGCGCGGCACCAGGTGGGCGATCTGCGGGTAGCGCTGGATCACCTGGCAGATCAGGTCCTGGCCCAGGTACTGGCTTTCCAGCGGGTCCTGCGGCAGCAGGGTCAGCAGCTCGTCGAAGCGCTCGAGGAACAGGGCGTGGCTTTCCTCCGGTACCTGTTCGGCTTCACCCAGTGCGGCCAGGATGGTGCGCAGGTGGTTGAGCAGTTGCAGGTGGTATTCCAGGTGGGGGTTGGCCATGGGGCGCTCCTCGGTATGGTTGAAACGGGCGCGGAGTATACGCCGGTTCAGGCGAGGGTGGGGTCTCTTGTAGGAGCCAGCTTGCTGGCGAACCGGCTCACGCGCTTGGCTTGAGGGTGGTTCGCCAGCAAGGCTGGCTCCTACAGGGGGCGGTTATCGGATCGAACCGGGCGTCGGGCGCAATTGCTCCTTGTCGAAGGCATCGACATCGATCACCGTTCGTCGGGCCTTTTCAGCGTCATGCAGGCGCTGAGCTTCGGAGGGTTGCAGGACCCCGGCTTCCCGGCCTGCGTCGATCGGCGATTGCCCCGGCGTTGGTCGCACCTTACCTTCCTTGATGCCCTGATGCAGCGCTTTGTGCAGAGGCGCGGCCTCGGCCAGCAAGTCGCTGGCCTGTTGCAGCGCCGCGACTGGATCCCCATCAGTTTCAGGCCTGTAGCAACCTGCCAGCAGTTCTTCCAGGGCTGGATCGCCCTTGTGCCTCCCGATCACCCCGGCCACCTCGGCATCCAGCTCATCGCTTGGCCCGGTGTAGCGGCGACCGAAGGGGAACACCAGCACCCGCAGGGCGCAGCCGATGAAGCGGTTGGGGAAGTTGTCGAGCAGTGCGTCCAGCGCTTTCTCCGCCTGGCCGAGGCTTTCTTCAAGCGCCCAGCGTAGCAGTGGCCGCATGTGCTCGGGCGAACCCAGGTCGTGGTAGCGCTTGAGCGCGGCGCTGGACAGGTACAGGTAGCTCAGTACATCGCCCAGGCGCGCACTGAGGCGTTCGCGGCGCTTGAGTGCGCCGCCAAGCAACATCATCGACAGGTCGGCCAGCAGGGCGAAGGCGGCTGCCTGGCGATTGAGGGCGCGGAAGTAGCCTTGGCTCAAGGCGTCGCCCGGGACTTTTTCGAAATGGCCCAGCCCCAGGCCCAGCACCAGGGTACTGGCGGCGTTGCCAGCGGCGAACAGGATGTGTTGCATCAGCAGGTCGTCGAATTCCTTCAGCGCCTGCTCGTGATCCTCGCGCCCGGCCAGGGACATTTCCCTGAGTACGAATGGATGGCAGCGAATCGCGCCCTGTCCGAAGATCATCAGGTTGCGCGACAGGATATTGGCCCCCTCGACAGTGATGAAGATCGGCGCCACCTGCCAGTTGCGGCCCAGGTAGTTGTTCGGGCCCATGATGATGCCCTTGCCGCCGTGCACGTCCATGGCGTGCTGGATGCATTCGCGGCCGCGCTCGGTGAGGTGGTACTTGAGAATGGCCGACAGCACCGAGGGCTTCTCGCCAAGGTCGACGGCCTTGGCGGTGAGCAGGCGGGCGCTGTCCATCAGCCAGGCGTTGCCGCCGATGCGCGCCAGGGATTCCTGGATACCCTCGAACGCGGCCAGCGGCACGTTGAACTGTTCGCGAATGCTGGCGTACTGGCCGGTCACCAGGCTGGTGTACTTGGCCGCACCCGTGCCGACCGCGGGCAGGGAGATCGAGCGGCCCACCGACAGGCAGTTCATCAGCATCATCCAGCCCTTGCCGAGCATCGGCTGGCCGCCGATCAGCGCGTCCAGCGGCACGAACACGTCCTTGCCGCTGTTGGGGCCGTTCATGAACGCGGCGCCCATGGGCAGGTGGCGCTTGCCGATCTCGACGCCCGGGGTGTCGGTGGGGATCAGTGCCAGGCTGATGCCCAGATCGACCTCTTCGCCGAGCAGATGGTCCGGGTCGTAGGCCTTGAAGGCCAGGCCCAGTAGTGTGGCCACAGGCCCCAGGGTGATGTAGCGCTTCTCCCAGTTCAGGCGCAGGCCGATGACTTCTTCACCCTGCCATTGGCCTTTGCAGACGATGCCTGTGTCGGGCATGGCGCCGGCGTCGGAACCAGCCAGGGGGCCGGTGAGAGCGAAGCAGGGGATCTCCTCGCCACGGGCCAGGCGCGGCAGGTAGTGGTTGCGCTGTGTTTCGGTGCCGTAGTGCAGCAGCAGTTCGGCCGGGCCCAGCGAGTTGGGCACCATCACCGTGGAGGCCAGGTCGCCGCTGCGGGTGGCCAGTTTCATGGCCACCTGTGAATGGGCGTAGGCGGAGAAGCCTTTGCCGCCGTACTCCTTGGGGATGATCAGGGCAAAGAAACCGTGTTGCTTGATGTGCTCCCAGGCTTGCGCTGGCAAGTCGAGGTCCTGGCCGATCTGCCAGTCGCTGACCATGGCGCACAGGGCTTCGGTAGGGCCGTCGATGAAGGCCTGTTCCTCTTCGGTGAGCTTGGGTGCGGGGTAGTCGAGCAGGGTGTTCCAGTCCGGGCGGCCGCTGAACAGGTGGCCGTCCCACCACACGGTGCCGGCGTCGATGGCTTCGCGTTCGGTCTGCGACATGGGCGGCAGGGTGCGCTGGAACCAGTTGAACACCGGGGCGGTGAACACCTTGCGCCGCCATTCGGGCAGGGCGACGAAGGCGACCTTGATGGCGATGATCACCCAGATGAGTGTCAGCAGCCAGCCTGGGGCGTGGCTGAAGAGGCCCATCAGCACCGTGTAGGCGGCCATCGCCGCGAGAATCTGCAACGGCGCCAGGCGCCGGTGCGTGAGGTACGCGGCGCCGAGCACCAGAACCAGCAACCACAACAGCAACATAATCCTTTCTCCTTGGACACGGGGCGTATGGCCGACCCACAGAGCTTAGACGCGCCTGGGAGGATGGCCTGCCTAGGAGATGACAGGGCGGGGCGCTGGGAGTTCGGTGGAAGTTGGCCCGGCCATGCCGGGCATCGCCAGCAAGGCTGGCTCCTACGGATTTGCAGTGAGGCTCAGGCTTGGCGTGGCCCATGTGGGAGCGGCCTTGTGTCGCGAAAGGGCCGCAAAGCGGCCCCAGCCCCCACAAGGGCAAGCGTAAACTACGAATACTCTGCAAGGCAGTTGCTCCCGCAGAGGTCGGTGTTGCAATCAATGGCTACGGTTCAACTCCTGACTCCATGTCATCGATCAACGCCTTGGCCATGGCGCTTAAAATCCGCGCCGAACTGCCGGCCAGCAGATCGCCCTCCATTTCCGCCTCGCAGGTCAGGTGGCGGATGCAGCCGAGCAGTACAGACAGCTCACTGAAAGCATCCTGGAAAGGAACGCCCGGTTCGACCTTGAACAGGTCCATGCAGGTGGTGCGGCCTGCGGTATGGCCCCTGGTCATGGGCGTACCTCCGGCCTGTGCTCAAGCAAGGCGCAGGCGAGTTGCCCGAGGTAATCGCTGGCGGTGAACAGGCGGTCGCGGAAGTTGCTGGGTTCGGTCTTGAAATAAACATCGAGGACGTCGGAAATGGCGGTGGCCACTTCTACGGCGGCAGCCATGGCTTCCTCGCGGGTGAGGGAGGGACGGATGATGATGAAGGGGGCAATACGGGGTGGGTCTGGGACGATTTTTTTCATGATTAGAGCCTTATGCGGGTCATTGAAAACCACCATCCAGGTCTTTTCTCACGAGATGAGGGTGGCGGCCGTGCACGAGGTGAGAAATCCGGGGCATAAGACAAACCCGGCCAGACCGAAGTCTGCCCGTACACGGCCACCATGAAGGGAGTCGTTGTTGTGTTATGCAGCTCGGGTTTCTCACGCCCGGTCACCAAATGCGGCGACCCAGTGAAGTTATCCCTGGGGTATTTCCCCGACAACGCGGCCGCTTCCGGCAAGCGCGTAGGATAGTTCCCAAGCATCCCTGACTGAAGCATTTGGTTTCAGGTTAGGAAATGTCTGACAGTTCTTGCGTGCGTTTGGGCCGCTGTTCGCCGGCAAGC
>NZ_JAMSHW010000090.1:0-890 GCF_023757525.1 Pseudomonas sp. MWU13-3659
CCCGGTGCAGGCACAGGGCCCGTTCTTTTCAGGCTTGGGCTGCTTGTTGGCGCGGACCTGGCTGCGCACCACTTCGGTCGGCCCTTCGGCGTGGACATGCCGGGCCTGGTGAGTGACGCCGGGGCGGATGGCGACGGCCATGCCCGGGCGGCGCGGGTTGGCCAGCACCGTGTCGAGCAGGCGGGTCAGCAGCCAGGCGATGCTGTTTTCCATACCGGCGCTGCCCAGCGCTTCCAGGCGGCGGGGCACGACCTTGGCCAGGTCTTCGAGGGTACGGATCAGCGGCCCGAGCAGGGTGTCCAGCTCACCGCTGAAGTGGCGGGCGACGCTGTTGTAGCCATCCTTGAGGCTGCCTTCGGTGGCGTTGGCCAGGGCCGAGAGGGCCAGGCGCCAGGCGTCGGTTTCGAGGGCCGAATCGTACAGCGCCACCTGGGCCATCTGTGCGCGGGCCAGGCGGTGGCTGCTGGCGGCATCCAGCTTGCCACGAGCGGCGGCGGTAATGGTCTTGGCCAACGAGGTGAACAGCAGGCGCGCGGTCTCCGCGGCGGCGCTGAGCATGGCTGGCAACTGAGCCAGGGCCTCGCGCACGTAGTGCTCCAGGGCGCCGCGGATATTGGCGTGCAGGTGGCCGTCGATGATTTCCAGGATCACCGCGCCGATATGCGCGCCGGGGCGGCGGCGCAGGGTCTGGCGGGTCAGTTGCAGCACCGGGCGCAGCACCGTGCGGGCGCGGGACAGGCCGGGTGGATAGGGGACGATGCCGATCAGGTTGATGCCCAGGCTGACCCACAGCAGCGGGTCGGGGGAAGGGTTTTCGACCAGTTCGAGGATGTCGATCAGCGCGTCCATGCAGGACAGAGCGTTGGTCATCACCGGCACGCTTTCGGCGG
>NZ_JAMSHW010000091.1:0-825 GCF_023757525.1 Pseudomonas sp. MWU13-3659
CCCAGACGGGCCGTGCGCTCACTCAATCGGCCCATCGGATCGAAGGTCAGCTCGATCCGGCGTTGGCCAACTTGGGTGCTCGCGAGGCGACCGCTGTACGGGTCGTACTGGTAACGGGTGACCAGGCCATCGAAGCCGGTCTCTTGCAGCAGCCGGCCCACCGGGTCATAGAGGAAGGTGGCCTTGCTGGTATTCTCGTTTTCCAACCCGATCAAGCGGCCAAGCTTGTCCCAGCGGTAGCGCAGGGTGTGCTCGTTGGCGTCGACGCGTTCGCTCAGCAGGCCGACCGCGTTGTAGGTCCAGGTGGTACAGCGATCAAGGGCATCGACATGCGCCAGCAGTCGACCTTCGGCGTCGTAGTTAAAACGCTCCTCGGTCTTGTCCGGGTGGGTGACCTTGGCCAGCTGCCCTAGCTGGTACTCATAGGCGGTCTTGTTGTTGGCCGCATCGGTGAAGGCAGTCAGTTGGCCGAAGGCGTTGTACGTCCATTGGCTGGTCTTGCCGGAGCAGTCGGTGTACTCAAGCAGTTGTCCGGCGGCGTTGTAGGCCAGTGTCTTTTCGTTGCCCAGCGCATCCTTGATTGCCTCGACCAGCCCGGCCGGGGTATAGGCGAACTCGGTCTTGTTCCCCAGCGGATCGACGCTCTCGACCAGGTTGCCGCGCTCGTCGTAGTCGCGTAGCCACAAGCCACCTTCGGCATCACGCAGCTTGATCGGCTGGTCGTGATCGTCGTAGGCGTAGTGCACCGTGCTGTGGTCGGCGCGGATGTGCTGCAGCAGGTTGCTGCGCTCATCGTAGGTGTAGCGGTCCTGGCTGCCGTCGGGG
>NZ_JAMSHW010000092.1:0-828 GCF_023757525.1 Pseudomonas sp. MWU13-3659
CGCCCGCCCGGGCGGGTGCCGAACGGGTCGTCGAGGAAGCGCTCGGCGGTCAGTTCGGCACGGTTGAGATAACCACGGGCCACCTGCACGCCACCGATGTACAGCTCGCCCGCCACGCCCTGCGGCACCGGCTGGCCGTGGCCGTCCAGCACATACAGCGTGGTGTTGGCGATCGGCTTGCCGATCGGCGTGTTGTCCGGCGCCGTCACACAGTGCCAGGCACTGACGTCCACCGCCGCCTCGGTCGGGCCGTACAGGTTGTGCAGCTCGACTGTCGGCAGTTGCGCCTGGAAGCGCCGCACCAGCGCGCCGGGCAAGGCTTCGCCGCTGCACAACACGCGCTTGAGCCGTTCGGGCTGCACCGCGCCATGGGCGAGGAACACGTCCAGCATCGACGGCACGAAGTGCAAGGTGCTGACCTGTTCGGCGCGAATCACTTCACGCAGGTATTCCGGGTCGCGGTGGCCACCGGGCCGGGCCATGACCAGGCGGGCGCCGGTCTGCAACGGCCAGAGGAATTCCCATACCGACACGTCGAAGCTGAACGGGGTCTTCTGCAGCACCACGTCGTCCCCGCCGAGCTGATAGGCGTCCTGCATCCACAACAGGCGGTTGACCACCCCGGCGTGCTCGTTCATCACGCCCTTGGGCAGGCCAGTGGAACCGGAGGTGTAGATCACGTAGGCCAGGTGGCGCGGGGTCAGCCCCATCACCACAGGTGCCTGCGCCGGTTGCGCCAGCCAGCTCGGGCGGTCGAGGTCGATCACCGGCACCGCGGCAGCCTCGGGCACGCTGCGCGTGGCCGCGTGCACCAGCACCGGGGCACCG
>NZ_JAMSHW010000093.1:0-812 GCF_023757525.1 Pseudomonas sp. MWU13-3659
ACCCTTCCCCCGACCCGCTGCTGTGGGTCAGCCTGGGCATCAACCTGATCGGCATCGTCCCCTACCCACCCGGCCTGTCCCGGGCCCGCACGGTGCTGCGCCCGGTATTGCAACTGACCCGCCAGACCCTGCGCCGCCGCCCCGGCGCGCACATCGGCGCGGTGATCCTGGAAATCATCGACGGCCACCTGCACGCCAACATTCGCGGCGCCCTGGAGCACTACGTGCGCGAGGCCCTGGCCCAGTTGCCAGCGATGCTCAGCGCCGCCGCGGAGACCGCGCGCCTGTTGTTCACCTCGTTGGCCAAGACCATCGACGCCGCCGCCCGTGGCAAGTTGGATGCCGCCAGCAGCCACCGCCTGGCCCGCGCACAGATGGCCCAGGTGGCGCTGTACGATTCGGCCCTCGAAACCGACGCTTGGCGCCTGGCCTTGTCGGCCCTGGCCAACGCCACCGAAGGCAGCCTCAAAGACGGCTACAACAGCGTCGCCCGCCACTTCAGCGGTGAGCTGGACACCCTGCTCGGCCCGTTGATCCGCACCCTCGAAGACCTGGCCAAGGTCGTGCCCCAGCGCCTGCAGGCCCTGGGCAGCGCGAGTATGGAAAACAGCATCGCCTGGCTGCTGACCCGCCTGCTAGAGACCGTGTTGGCCAACCCGCGTCGCCCAGGCATGGCCGTCGCCATCCGCCCCGGCGTCACCCACCAGGCCCGGCATGTCCACGCCGAAGGGCCGACCGAGGTGGTGCGCAGCCAGATCCGCGCCAACAAGCAGCCCAAGCCGGAGAAGAACGGCCCCTGTGCCTGCACCGGC
>NZ_JAMSHW010000094.1:0-762 GCF_023757525.1 Pseudomonas sp. MWU13-3659
GTTCACCACCTGCATTGATGTCGTGGAAAAAGGCGTGGTGTTCCACGACAGCGACGGCCGCAGCCACGACTATCCGCTACCCAAGGTCGGCAAGCCGCACTACGACCCGATCGAGTACCTCAGCCTGGTGCGCACTGCTGAGCAGCAACTGGTGTTGCTGCGTGGCCTGGACCGCCGTGAAACCTATGCCCGCCAGGGTGACCGCTTCTACCTGACGCACATTCAGCTACGCAGCGGCGCCGGGGCAATGCTGCACTACGAGCACAGCCACAACGGTCGCCCGGTGCTGTCGGACATCAACACCTATTCCGACAACGACCCCGAAAAAGTCCACCTGCAACTGGGCACCTTGCTCGATGACCACGGGCATATCCAGGGCCTGTGGCAGGTGGTCGACGGCACGCCGCTGCGCCAGCTGTGCGGTTACCACTACGACACCCACGGCGACCTGATCGCCGCCCAGGACGAGCACGGCGCCGCCTGGCACTACCAGTACCGCCAGCACCTGATCACCCGCTACACCGACCGCACCGGGCGCGGCATCAACCTCGAATGGGACGGCAGCGGCCCGCAGGCCAAGGCCATCCACGAGTGGGCCGACGACGGCAGCTTCGAGACCCGTCTGGCCTGGGACCCGAACATCCGCCTGACCTATGTCACCGACGCCCATGGCCAGGAGACCTGGCACTACTACGACGCCCTGGGCTACACCTACCGCCTGGTCCACCCGGACGGCCGCGAGGAATGGCTGTTCCGCGATGA
>NZ_JAMSHW010000095.1:0-784 GCF_023757525.1 Pseudomonas sp. MWU13-3659
CGCCGGTGTGGTACGCCACCAGGCGCGGGCCGCTGTGCGGGTGCTCGTGCACCAGCACCAGCGCCTCGCGTACACCCGCGATCCGGTTCAGGCAGGTCTCGATCTCGCCTGGCTCGATGCGCAGGCCGCGCAGCTTGATCTGGTGGTCGGTGCGGCCGAGGAACTCCAGCACACCATCCTGGCGCTGACGCACCAGGTCGCCGCTGCGGTACAGGCGGTCACCTGCCACGAACGGACTAGCGATGAAGCGCTCGGCCTGCTGCTCCGCCAAGCCAAGGTAACCGCGTGTCACCCCGGCACCGCCGATGTGCAACTGACCGGCCACACCGAATGGCACCGGTTGGTCATGGGCATCCAGCACGTACAAGCGGGTGTTGTCGATGGGGCGACCGATCGGCAGCGCGCCATGCGGCAACGGATCCTGCGGTTCCAGGGTCCAGGCACTGCAATCCACCGTGGCCTCGGTCGGGCCGTAGACGTTATGCAGCCGCACCTGCGGCAGGCGCTCACGCACCTGACGAGCCAGCGCCTCGGTCAGTTCGCCGCCGCCACAGACCATATCGGTGAGGCTGCTGCAGCGGGCACTGCCCACCTGCTCGAGGAACTGTTGCAACAAGGCCGGCACGAACTGCACCACGCCAACCCGCTGCTGCTCGATCAGCTCGACCAGGTACTGCGGATCGCGCTGCCCATCGGGACGCGCCAGCACCAGGCGCAGCCCACTGCACAGCGGCCAGAACAGCTCCCACACCGAGGCGTCGAAGCTCACCGGGGTCTTGTCCCA
>NZ_JAMSHW010000096.1:0-725 GCF_023757525.1 Pseudomonas sp. MWU13-3659
TGGACGTGGCGGATGACGTTCTTGCGTTCATCGCGGAACAGCCATTCCTCGCGGCCGTCGGGGTGGACCAGGCGGTAGGTGTAGCCCAGGGCGTCGTAGTAGTGCCAGGTCTCCTGGCCGTGGGCGTCGGTGACATAGGTCAGGCGGATGTTCGGGTCCCAGGCCAGGCGGGTCTCGAAGCTGCCGTCGTCGGCCCATTCGTGGATGGCCTTGGCGTGCGGGCCACTGCCGTCCCATTCGAGGTTGATGCCGCGCCCAGTGCGGTCGGTGTAGCGGGTGATCAGGTGCAGGCGGTACTGGTACTGCCAGGCGGCGCCGTGCTCGTCCTGGGCGGCGATCAGGTCGCCGTGGGCGTCGTAGTGGTAGCCGCACAGCTGGCGCAGCGGCGTGCCGTCGACCACCTGCCACAGGCCCTGGATATGCCCATGGTCGTCGAGCAGGGTACCCAGTTGCAGGTGGACTTTTTCGGGATCGTTGTCGGAATAGGTGTTGATGTCCGACAGCACTGGGCGACCTTGGAATTGGTGCTCATAGTGCAGCATTGCCCCGGCGCCGCTGCGCAGCTGGATATGCGTCAGGTAGAAGCGGTCGCCCTGGCGGGCATAGGTTTCACGGCGGTCCAGGCCACGCAGCAACACCAGTTGCTGCTCGGCGGTGCGCACCAGGCTGACGTACTCGATTGGGTCGTAATGCGGTTTGCCGACCTTGGGCAGCGGGTAGTCGTG
>NZ_JAMSHW010000097.1:0-717 GCF_023757525.1 Pseudomonas sp. MWU13-3659
TCGAACCCTGGATCATTATTTGCCAAAAGCCAACTATCCGAAGCTGGCAATCATTCCCCATAACTTGATCCCTGCCTGCCGTGATTGTAATACCGACAAGCGCAACCCCCTGATTGACCATCCACATCGGCAACCACTTCACCCTTATCTGGACAAACGACAGTTTTTCGAGGAAAGATGGATCAGTGTTTGCATATCCCACACCAGCCCCTGCACGATCATCTATAGCGCCAGTCCACCGGATGACTGGAGTGATGACGACAAGGCAAGGGCAGTTAATCACTTTGACTTGTTCGGAATTGCCGAGCGCTACAGTATCCAAGCGGGCTCTGAACTTAGCATCCTGATGGATTTGCGTGTGAACTATTTCAGAAACCAGCCCCCAGAAGCGTTCTCTGATTTCCTCCGTTCAGGTGCTAATGCAACTAGCTTGCTGATCAATGGATGGAAGAAGGTACTTTACGAAGCCTTGGCGGATGACGCCTTGTTTTGCAATACCGAGTTCTGGCCGTGATTACCCGGTTGCGACAGGTAGCCTGTGGCCGAAAGCAGTCATCCTCGACTGGCTAGTTTTTGCCGATCCCAAATGGCCGCTTTGGATTGAAAGCGGCCATCCAAGATTCACCATTTGCAAATCAGTTGAGTGCAAGCATTTGACCATCAACGCATAGAGGTAAACGGTCCTGAGCAGACCTCAGTCACGAATTCTGATGTACT
>NZ_JAMSHW010000098.1:0-688 GCF_023757525.1 Pseudomonas sp. MWU13-3659
ACGGGCCAGGCTCGCGGCCAACTGGTCGTAGCGGGTGGCCAGGAACAGCAGGCACAGGGCGTACTGGGCGCCCTGGGGGCGTGCGGTGTCCGTGGCGTCGGTGAGCTTGTCCGCCAGCGCCTGCAGGAGGTTGGGCGCCGACAGGAAACGTTGGTGGCCACGTCCTTGGCCCATGCCGCTCTGGAACGGCGTCACCGTCAGGCAGGCCGGCGCCTCGCCCAGCTGCTCGGCCAGGGCCTGGCGTCCGGCCTCGATCGCGCCTTTTGCCGCGTCACCGACCGGCCCCGGGCTGGTGGTGGCGATCGACTGCAGGCCCGCCACCCGCTCCCCCATGCTCGCCAGCTCGCTGCCGGCCAGGGCCTTGGCGGCATCCAGCTGGCCCATCCACTGAGTGGCTTGGGTGGGCCAGCGCATGGTCACCGGTGACCAGGTCATACCGGCACCGTCCAGGCGATCACCCGCATGGCCTTGATCTTTTTGTCCTGGAGCGCCTTCGCCAGGTCGCGCTTCAGCTGGTCGGCGTGCTGCAGCGCGGCCTGCCGGAAGATCACCAGGTCTTTGTTCACCAGCAGCAGCTGGTCGCGGGTGTGTTCGCGGAACTGCTGGACGCCGTCGGCGCCGGTGCACGGGTACGCGCCATCCAGGCCGCTGAACATCAGCCCGTTCAGGTTGACCTGGTCTTCAAGTT
>NZ_JAMSHW010000099.1:0-688 GCF_023757525.1 Pseudomonas sp. MWU13-3659
GCGGGCCAGGCTCGCGGCCAATTGGTCGTAGCGGGTGGCCAGGAACAGCAGGCACAGGGCGTACTGGGCGCCCTGGGGGCGTGCGGTGTCCGTGGCGTCGGTGAGCTTATCCGCCAGCGCCTGCAGGAGGTTGGGCGCCGACAGGAAGCGCTGGTGGCCACGTCCCTGGCCCATGCCGCTCTGGAACGGTGTCACTGTCAGGCAGGCCGGTGCCTCGCCCAGTTGCTCGGCCAGGGCCTGGCGTCCGGCCTCGATCGCGCCTTTTGCCGCGTTGCCGACCGGCCCCGGGCTGGTGGTGGCGATCGACTGCAGGCCCGCCACCCGCTCCCCCATGCTCGCCAGCTCGCTGCCGGCCAGGGCCTTGGCGGCGTCCAGCTGGCCCATCCACTGAGTGGCTTGGGTGGGCCAACGCATGGTCACCGGTGACCAGGTCATGCCGGCACCGTCCAGGCGATCGCCCGCATGGCCTTGATCTTTTTGTCCTGGAGCGCCTTCGCCAGGTCACGCTTCAGCTGGTCGGCGTGCTGCAGCGCGGCCTGCCGGAAGATCACCAGGTCTTTGTTCACCTGCAGCAGCTGGTCGCGGGTGTGTGCGCGGAACTGCTGGACGCCATCGGCGCCGGTGCACGGATAGGCGCCATCCAGGCCGCTGAACATCAACCCGTTGAGGTTGACCTGGTCTTCCAGTC